>NZ_KV831328.1:0-185987 GCF_001837075.1 Staphylococcus sp. HMSC063F05 | reverse complement strand
ATCAAAAGCCTTCTTATAAAACGATTAATCGATTTAGAGTAAATCCCAAAGTAGACGCTTTATTAGAATCATTATTTATTCAATTTCATAGTCAGTGTTTGAAACAAAATCTTATTGATGATCAGGCCATTTTTATTGATGGTACGAAAGTTGAGGCAAATGCCAATCGATATACATTTGTATGGAAAAAGAGTATTCAAAACCATGAGTCAAGAATGAATGAAAACTCTAAAGCACTCTATCATGAATTGGTGATAAATAAAATCATACCTGAGATTAAAAAAGATCATGATAATGACTTAACAAAAGAAGAAATAGATTTGATTGGTAGTCATTTAGATAAAGAAATCGAAGATTTAAACCAACATATCGATAATGAAAAATGTACTAAAATAAGAAAACAAATACGGCTCAAAAGAACTAAAATTAAAAAATACAAAAAGCAAATTAATGATTACTCTCAGCGAAAGCATAAATACGAAGTCCAAAAATCTATTTTAAAGGATAGAAATAGTTATTCTAAAACAGATCACGATGCCACATTTATGAGAATGAAAGAAGATCATATGAAAAATGGACAACTTAAACCGGGGTATAATTTACAAATAGCGACAAATTCTCAATTTGTTTTATTTTATAATGTGTATCAAAATCCGACTGATACAAGAACAATGATACCTTTTTTAAATACAATACAAGAGACCTACGGTCATTTACCTGAATATATTGTAGCTGACGCAGGTTATGGTAGCGAAGCCAATTATATGGCAATTATAGATAATTTTAATCGAACGCCACTCATAACTTATGGAATGTTTATAAAAGATAAAACTAAAAAATATAAAAGTGACATCTTTAATACTCAAAATTGGGATTATGACGAAATTAACGATGAATTCATTTGTCCGAATAATAAAAGACTAGGATTTAAAAGATATGCCTATCGTCATGATAAATATGGTTTTAAACGAGACTTTAAATTATATGAATGTGATGATTGTTCAGAATGCCCTCTGAAACAACAATGTATGAACTTCAATTCAAAAACAAATAAAAAAATAATGAAAAATTATAATTGGGAATATTTTAAAGCCCAAATTAATAAAAAGCTTTCAGAACCAAAAACAAAAACCATCTACAGTCAAAGAAAAATTGATGTGGAGCCTGTTTTTGGATTTATGAAGGCTATTTTGGGTTTCACTAGAATGTCCGTTCGAGGGATAGATAAAGCCAAAAGAGAATTAGGATTTGTGCTAATGGCACTTAATATAAGAAAAGTAACAGCTCAACGAGCTGAAAATAATCAAAAAAATAATAAAAAAGACAATTTCTATATTATTTCAATAGAAATTGTCTTTTTTTACTTATCCTGGGACTTTATGTCCCACACTCTTGTTCTGTGTTAAAGATATATTTTACTTTTTAGAACGCTTTTTGGTTTTTACAACTTTTTTAGTTGATTGAGGCGTTTTCTTCTTTTTAGAAGTAACTTTCTTCTGTTTTGTATCTTTGTTATCACTGTTTTGTTTACGTTTAACGACGGGGATTGAATAAATATCCTCTTCACTCAATTGCTTTTCTTTAGATTTCTTATGTTTAGCAACTGGAATTGAATGTTTGTCATCGTTTTGAATTTGTTCTTCTTTATCTATTTTACGCTTAGTTATTACAATTGGATCTATTTTATCAGTATCTGAAAGACGAATGTCTTTGTGACAATTTTTTATCGATTGTTTTTCTTCTTCTTCTTTTTTACGTCTTTTAGCCAAAACTAACCAGAAACTAGAAAGTAAACCAGTTAATGTAATAACACCTACAGTTTTGCCGAAATTATCAACTAAATGTTTGAATAGACTATCATTATCATTCTTATGAAGTTTTGGTTGCTGTGTTTCTTTGTTGATTTTACCTGGTTCAACACCCGTTCCTTTTAGAACTTCTTTGAATGTTTCAGTTTGTACGATATGGTTTGCAACATCCTTTTCTCTTAATCTAGCATCAAATTTTGAATGAAGATAATTAAAGTTATGCAAGGAATCGTTGAAAGATTGATTTATAATACTTACATTTACTTTCAAGATTTGCTCTATACCTTGTAACAATGCTTTGTGTACATCTTGTACGGTATGCGCACCACGAATTGAATTCATCGTTTCTAGTTGAATTTGTTTAATTCTATCAAGTGCCCATTGTTTTATAAAGTAAGAAGCAGATTGATTATTTAGTATTTGCTGAGTTTTGTTTACTACAACGTATCCTAATTTATGTTCTGCTATATGTTTTTCACCTAGTAAATGTGCTTGGTTTAAAATATGTTTATATCTATTATTAAACTCTTGTTGTAATTGATTTAATTCTACTAAATTATGAGCATGCTCGACTTTTTCTAAAAATTCTTTTTGTAGTGCAGTTAATTGTTTATCAAACTGAGTTTTTTCATTAGAAGTTAAACCTTTTATTGTTTCAATTTCTTTGAAACCATTTTGGATTTGAGTATTAACATCAGTAATGATATCCTTTTTAGCTTTATTTAGCGTAAAGCGTTTAGGATCAAACTGATCTATTTCTTCAAAATCAGTTCGTTTTACTGTTTCAATATCTTTAATCGATTTTGAATGATTCACTTTATCGATGGCTTGCTTTTTCAATCTTTCAATTTCAGCTTTTGCATCTTCACGTTGAGTAGACGTTAATTCGTTATTAGAATCTATATCTTTGATTTTTTGTTTTACCAGAACATCAATTGTTTTTATAGCATCCTTTTTAGCTATTTGTAATTCTTTTTCTACAACTTTGACTGGAACATTTACAGTGACATATGAGCCATCAGCTAAAATAACCTTAACTTTAGCGGTTAGGTGATCAGCTACTTTATCAGTGTTCGGTAATGAAACAATATTGACTTTAAGTTCATCAGTTAAAGTCATAGCTCCAATTATAGATTCTAATGAAATAGTTTCATCTCTGTGAACAACCACCTCACTTGTTACTAGAGCATTTTGAAGGCTCAATTCAGGTAGTTCAAAAACTAATGGTTGCTGATCAGTATCCCAAATAATGATATGAGCTAAAGTATTAAATGCATGCTCTTTATTGTTATTGATATCATCAATTGAATTAGAATTTTCGATATGTTGAAGTGCATCTTTTTCTGTTTTATCAATATCTGCTAAAGCATGTGCCTTTTGAGAAGGTGTTAAATCAGTGTTGTTATTTATTGCATCTCGTTTCTTTTGTGATAACTCTTTTATCACTTGTTTAGCTTCTGCTTTGGCGATAATTAATTTTTTAGTAGTTTCAATGACTTCATCTAGTTTTGTTGTAGCATTTTCTATTTGTTGTTTGTTTATAGCTTGTTGAATTTCATTCTTAATTCCATTTACTAACTTATTAATTTGAGATATTAGTTTATTTTTTTCTTCATTTGATAAGTTTGGATTTTGACTAATTAAGTGATTTATATCTTCAACTTTTTGGTCAATCATTTGATTAGCATCTAGTTTTGCTTTAGGTAATTCATCTGCATGTATGTGTTCAATTGCAGATTGCCCTTCATCTTTTGCTTGATTAACTAAATCATTTGATGTTGCGTGATTAATATTAGAAAACGCTTTTCTAGCTTCCTCATTTACCATTTGTTTTGCTTGAGCTTTAGAATTTGATGTTGCATTAGCGTGTTCAATTTCATCAAGTTGACGTTTGAGCGTATCTTTAATGTCATTATGTGCTTTTGTTTGAGCATCTTTAAGTCTTTCAATTCCATTTAGAAGTGCTCTAGCATCATCCATGTTTTGAATCATTCCAATTATGATATTAGCGTCTTTATTTGTACCGTTTTCTTTGTCAAGAACATTATTCGCTAAGTTGATAGCGTAATCATATTGTAATTTAAGGTCTTCATCAGCATTTAAATATTCAATGTTGTCTTTTGTAGTTGCTGTTAATTGAGCTACATGTTCTTTTAAACCTTGCATAGCATCATTTAATTCTATTGCATTATCAACGATTTGATTAATTATTTTAATGTCTTTAGACGCTCTAATCTGATTAATTATTGCAGCTTTTTGAGCATTATTAAGTATATCTAATTCTTTAATAATAAATACTTTAGATTTTTGTTGATGTTCTTTTAGACGTCGTTCACCATTTAATTGGTCTTTAGCATTATCTATTTGTGTTAAAAGATGTTGAATGTCATTGATATTGACATTTGTACCGCTATTTTTATTTAATACGCCTTTAGCTTCTTTTAAAGCTTTGTTAAATTGACGTTTTAAATTATAATCAGCGTTTCTATAATTTAAACTTGCTTTAACAGGATTTACTAAGGTTTTAAGCTTATCTCTCAATAATTTCATTTTATCGTTTAATTTTAACGTTGATTGAGTGAGCTGAGATAACTCTGTTAAAGTATTTGCTGAATTTACCTTGTTTGTGACATCTTCAAGTTGTGCTTTATTTAAATCTTTTAATCCTTTTATTAATTTTAGATCTTTGCTCTTCTCAGTTGCAAGTCGTTGTTCACCATTCAATGCATTTTTTGTATCGTAAATGGCTTGACTAAGACCTAATACTTCTTCAATCGTTGCTGGATTTTCTGAAGTTTTAGAACTTGTTGCACTTGCTTGTTGTAGCGCCTCATCAAATTCAATTTGTAAATTCTTATCAGCATTAATATAATTCACACTATTTGGAACAGAAGTTGAATTACTTTCTAGAGTATCTCGTAAGTCTTTCATTGCATTATCTAAATCACTAGCTTTAGATAATGTATTTGCTAAAGATGATAAATCATCAGAGTTGTGAATATTACTTTCAGCAATATGACGCTGTGCATCATTGATATAAGATAAAGATTGTACGTATTGAATTGCTTTAGCTTTAGCTTTTGATAAACGTTGGATACCATTTAAAGCATCTTTAGTATCCTCAATCACTTGTTTGAGTCCCTCAATTTGTATTTCATCTAAATTTTTACCATTTTCTTTTGCAAGTACTTTTCGAGCATTACTTAAAGCATGGTCAAATTGTTGTTTTAAATCTTCATCTGAATTTATATAATTTGAGCTTGCTTGGACAGGAAAAGCTTGATTATTAAGTTCATCTCTTAAAGATTTCATTGCATCATTTAAATCAAATGCTTGATTCACGATTCTAGACAATTGTGCAATAGAATTAGTATTCATAATTTCATCATTTGCATGTGTGAATTGAGCTTTATTAATAAATTTTAAACTATCAATTAGTTTTTCTGCTTTTGATTTTGCAGCTGTTAAACGTTCAATACCGTTAAGTGCATCTTTAGTTTTGAATATATCATCTTTAAATGTATCAATTGCATTGAAATCTAAGTTCTGACCTTGAGTTTTGTTGAGTGCATCACGTGCATTGTTGATAGCTTGAGTAAAGTTATCTTTGCGTAGGTTATCGGCGTTAATATAATTTATACTTGCTTTGGTTGGAGCATAGTTATTAACGATTGCGTTAGCTAATTCACCCATAATGTCATTGAGGTTTGTGCCCTCGTTGACAAGATGTTCTAATTCTAATAAATCATGCGATTGCGTTACTTTATCCTCTAAAGCAGACTTTTGAGCATTGTTTATTTTTTCTAGTGATTTAATATATTCTAAAGCTCGTGGTCTAGCATGATTTAATCTTTCGAAACCATTTAACGATGTTTCTGCATTTATTAATTGTTGTAACGCTTGTTTTGCTTCATTTTGGGTTGCGTTAGATTTTTGTATATCTTGTCCATGTTCTAGTGCATCATCATAAGCGATAATTTTGTCGTCGTCGGCTTGTCTATAATTATCACTATTTTCAATAGAATCAGCATGATTAATGAATTGTTCTAATTTACCCATTACTTTGTTTAATGCCAGAGCATTGTTACTAGCAGTAGCGATTTCTTCTAGTTTTGTTGCGTTTTTAACACTTTCTTTCGCAGTTTGTTGTTGTAATGAATTAAGATGTGTTAATTGGTCAATTGTTTGATTAGCATGAACTTTAGCTTCTTCAACTCGCTGATCACCATCGAGGTTTTCTGATGCTTGAGTTAATTGTTCTAGTGCTTGTCGTACTTGATCTAAACTTACATTTGAGCCATTTATTTTATCAATGATTGCTTGAGCATGTGATACAGTTTGGTCTACTTTTTCCTTTTTATCCTCTGAAGCTTCAGTGTAATTAGGCAAAGTAGTATCTGTAATCACTACTTGAGTTTTATCTTCAAGTGATTTCATAGCTTCATCAAGGGTTTTAGCTTGTTGCAGAAGTTGTTTAACTTCAGTTCTTAATGCTGCGTGAGAAATCATATCTTTTATAGATTGCTTTTGTGCATTATTAAGATAATTCATATGTTTAATTTCATCATTTGCATTTGATTTGTCATATGATAGTTTTTCTGCGCCAAATAGTATTTTTTCGTTAGCTAGGACATTATCCTTAACAATATCGACTTTATAAGGTTCTAATGTTGGATTTGTTGTCTGATTAAGTAGTTGTTCGGCATCAGCAATAACTCGATCGTATTGTTGTTGATATTTTGAATCTTCATTTAAATATTTACTATCGTTCAATATATTATTTTTATGAGCAACTACTTGTTGTAGTGTTTCCATAGCTTTATCAAGAGCTTGAGCATTATCTAAGTTCTTTGCAACTTTTTCGCGTGTTGTAGCATTTGTATTCGTATTTATCATTACCTCGCGTTGAGCAACATTAAGATGAATTAGACCATTAATTACATTAGCGGCATCTTGTTTTGCATGAGCAAGTTTCTGATCACCATGTAAGTTATTTTGAGCTGTTTCGAGTTCATGAGTTATGCTATTGATTACTGTTGGATCCATTTCAGGATTTGTTTGTCTATGAATGATTGAATCAACATGATTTATAGCTTGTTGATACGCCTCTTTTTCAGGTTGATCTTCGTTAATGAATCGACTACTATCTAACACTTTATCTGCATTTTTATATACTTTGTTAAGTGCTTTCATTGCATGATTTAATGATTTTGCTTTTTCAATTGCTTGGGCAACTTCTGTTCTCGTTTTAGCAGTATATATTTGATTAGATATTGAACTGCTTTGTTGTGATGTTAAATCATCCAATTTACTTAATTCTTTATCAGCTAAATCGATAGTTTGATAAAGTTTTTGTTTACCTCTGAGTTGTTTTTTCGCTTGATTAACTTCGTTGATAGCATGCTCTATATCTTCAATAGATAAAGTTGGATTTACTGTTTGATTAAGTATTTCTGTCACATGATCAACGGCGTTATTGTATGTTTCTTGAACATCAGGGTCTTCATTAATATAGTTACTTGACTGTTTGACTTGCTCTTTATCTTTGATACTTTCTTCTAAATTCTCCATAGCATGATCGAGTATTTTTGCTTGGCCAATAATAGCCGCAACTTCAGCTCTGGTAACTGCGTTATTAATTTTTTCATTTAATGCGTTTTGTTGTGCTTGATTTACAGCATCCGTTAGTTGCTTAATTATTTCTTTATCCAATGTTGGATGTTGTTCATTGATAATATTTTCGACTTCTCTAACTGCGTGATTATATTGCTCTTTTTTAGCATCACTTGCATTAATATATTTGCTCTCTTGTCTTACGGATGATTGATTTTGAATGCTGTTTCTTAAATGCTTCATAGCGTCATTTAAAGCTTGAGCACTTTGAAGTTGTTCAGCTACTTTTTCTCTTGTTTGAGCTTCATTAACCAATCTATTTATGGCATCTCTTTGTGGTGCATTTAAATCGTTTAAACTATTAATCAATAAGTTTGCATTTTCTTTTGCTTGTTGTAATTTATGTTCTCCATCGAGTGCATTGATGGCATGCTTTATGTTATTGATTGCATTCTCTATTTCGTCATGAGACATCGTAGGGTTTGCTACTTGATCAAAGATTGATTGTGCATGATTAATTGTATCGTTGTACATATTTTGAGGTGTACTATCCTCGTTTATATAATTGTTTGATTGTCTCACATTATCTTGTTGAGCAACGATATCTTTAAGTTTTTTCATATCATTATTTAAAGCTTTCGCTTTGTTATAGATATTATTTACTTGTGAAACTATAGTTGCTTGTTCAATTTCATGAGTTAATGCTTCTTTTTGAGCTTGATTGAGGTTATCTAAGTGATTGACTGCAAAAGTTTTTGAATTTTTATTGTCATTCAATTCACGTTCACCATGAAGTGCATCTTTAGAAGTTTTTACATTTGATGTTGCACGTTCCACCTCTAAAGGATTCATAGTTGGATTAGATGTTTGATTGATTATTTGTTTTACACGATCAACGGCATTGTTATATGCAGTTTGATTACCAACAGTTTCATTGATGTAGTTACTTGTTTGTTTAACTTCATGTTCATCAGTAATACTTTGACGTAAAGTATTCATTGAATCATTTAAAGCTTGTGCTTTATTAATTACTTGATGTACTTCAGAACGGGTTTGAGTTTGTTGAATTTCTTGATTTAATTGTTCTTTTTGAGCTTGGTTTAGACCAGTCATTTGATTAATAGTATTGATGGACTGTTGTTGAGCTTGTTCTAGTTTTTGTACGCCATGTAAATCATTTTTAGCTTCAGTAATTTTATCAGCAATAGTGTTAATATTAGTTGGAGACATATTTGGATTTGTTTGTTCAGCAACTATGTTTTTACCTCTATCTGTATACTCATCAAAGTTAACTTGTTGAGAAGTATCTTCATTAATATAATTACTCGTTTGTTTTATTGCGTCATTACCAGTTAAAGCATCATCTAATTTTTTCATCGCATCATTAAGTTGATTTGCTAATTGAACTACTTTTTGTACTTCTGGTCTAGAATTAGAGTTTTGAACTTTAGTTTCAAGATTACCTCTTTGCGCTTGATTTAAGTAATTTAACGCATTTAATGTTGCTTGGGCATCTGTCTTGTCGTTAGCAAGTTTTTGATCACCATGTAAATTATCTTTAGTTTGTTTAACTTCATTTAGGACACTTTGAATCTCATCATTTGCCATTACTGGTGTTGGTTGATCATTAATTATATTTTTAGCTTTATTTACGGCTTGATTATAAGCATTTTGTTGTTCAGAATCTTCATTGAAGTACTTACTACTTTGTAAAATTTCATTATTATCAGCAATAGAATCTCTAAGTGCTTTCATTGTATTATTTAATTGTTTAGCACTTGCAATTTTTTCTCCTACTTGGCTTCTTGTTGGTGCACTGAAAATATGATTTAAAATCGTATCTTTTTGCCCGTTCGTCAAGCTATTAAGGTTTTGTAGTTGTTCTGAAGCTTCTTTTTTATCTTCTGATAGTTTATTACTACCGTGTAAATCATTAAGTGCTTGTTTGATATTTTCAATAGCTTGATCTATTTGATTTTTATCCATGATAGTAGGATGAGCAGTTATCAAATCTTTTGCTGCTTGAATTGCATGATTATAAGCATCCTGTTGGCTGGAATCTTCATTAATGAAATCACTATTTTGTTTTACTGTATTGTCATTGTTAACAATTTGTTGTAGTTGATTCATAGAGTTATCTAATTGTTTAGAGTTATTTACGATATCATCTACCTGTTGTTTAGTTTGAGCTTGATTAATTAAATCATGTTGTTTATCTTTTTGTGATTGTGTTAATCCTTGCAAATGTTCGATGCTTTGATTTCCGTCTGACTTAGCCTCTGCTAATTTAGATTGCCCATTTAAATTATTTTCAGCAGTTTTAATCGTTTGAGTTGCTCTATTTATTACATCTTTATTAAGCTCTGGTGGTTGGGTAGTTGCAATAATTTGAGAACCATAATTTAACGCAGAATTGTAATTTGCTTGAAGACCACTGTCAGCATTTACATATCTACTATCAGCCTTGATTTGTTCTTTTTTATTTATTTCAGTTTTCAGTGCTTTCATAGCTTCATTAAGTTCTTTTGCTTTTTGTAAGGCTTCTTGAACTTCTGGTTTGGTTGATGCTTGGTTAACTAATGTTTTTTCAGCAAGAACCTGTCCAGGATTTAATGCTTGTAAATTATCAATTTCAGCAACAGCTTGATTTTTAGCCTCTTGAAGTTTTTGCTCACCATGTAAACTTTCTCTAGCATTTTGCAA
The DNA here is from genome assembly GCF_001837075.1 of Staphylococcus sp. HMSC063F05. NCBI lineage: Bacteria > Bacillati > Bacillota > Bacilli > Caryophanales > Staphylococcaceae > Staphylococcus > Staphylococcus sp. HMSC063F05. The sequence continues at coordinate 175,863 of NZ_KV831328.1, read as the reverse complement.
TTCTAATAAAGCATCTTCAATTGTAGCTTTATCTAAAGTGCTACTTGGAACGCCGTTAATAATGTCTTTAGCTTTTTGAAGTGCATTACTATATTCATTTTGTGCCGCTTCATCTTCATTGATAAAGTCGCTTAATTTTTTAACACTGTTTTCAAGAGCAACTTCATTCTCAAGTTGACGCATAGCTTCATTAAGTGCTTTAGCATGATTTAAATCATTAGAAACTTCAGTTCTTGAAGGAGCAGAGTTAATCTCATCATGCTCGCTTTGTCTTTGAGAATTGTTTAGATTTGTTAAATAGTTTAATTCATTAGTTGCATCTTGTTGTGCTTTTTGTAATTTTTGATCACCATGTAAATTGTTTTTAGTTAAATGAATGTTTTGAATGGCATCTGCTATTTTATTGTTGTTTAAAACATCATCTGTAGTGCCGTTTAATATTTCTCGACCTTTTTGAATGGAGTCATTATAAATATTTTGAACTTGCGAATCTTCATTAATATATTTACTTTGTTGATGAACGTTTGTCTGTTCTTCTACGAGTGTTTTTAGTGTGCCCATTTCGTTATTTAACTTATTAGATTGTGCAATTATTTCTGCCACTTGCTGTTTAGTTTGAGCATGATTAATTAAGTCATTTAATGCTTGCTTTTGTTTATCATTTAAATTTGTTGATTTATTTATTATTAAATTTGAATCTGCTTGATTTTGTGCAAGTTTATTCGCACCGTGCAATGAATCTTTTGCTTGAATGACCTTTTGAGTAATAGCTTGAATATTACTTATATCCATAGTTGGGTCGTTAAGTTGATTTATGAGTTGTTCAGCTTGGCTTACAGCATTATCGTACGCTAACTTTTTCTCAGAATCTTCATTAAGATAGTTACTAGAATTTAGAGTAGCATCCTTATCGGCTATACTTTGTTTAAGTTGTTGCATAGCTTGGTTTATTACTTTTGCTTCTTCTAGTTTCTGAGTTACTGCAGGTTTAGTTATTGTTCTGCCTATATCTTGGATTAATTTTGTTATTTGAGCTGAATTTAATCCGTCTAGATTTTGTATTTCATTCTTTGCAATTTCCTGTGCTTGTCTTAATTTATTTTCACCATGAAGATTTTGTTCAGCATCATTAATTTCTTGAATGGTACGATTGATATCAGTACTACTTATTGTTGGATTATTTTCTGAATTAATTATTTCCTGACCTTTTGCAATAGCTTGTTCATATGCTTCTTTTTCAGAGACATCTTCATTAATATAGTTACTATTTTGTCTTACTAATGGCGCTTTGGCTACTGCAACTTTTAATTCTTCCATTTTTCCATTTAAGAATTTGGCATGACTTAACTGTTTAGCAACATTTGCTCTGCTTGTTTGTTGGTTAATGATGTTTTCCAATGCTTGTTTTTGTGGTTCAGTTAAACCAGTAAAGTTAGTAATTTGTTGTTTAGCATCTGTCTTTGCATCTTGAAGTTTTTGATCTCCATTTAATCCATTTATAGCTGTATTTATATCTTGAGTTGCTTGTTTGATTATTTGAGGATCCATCGTCGCATTGTCTTCACCAATAATGTTATTTATTTTATCTACTGCATGATTATAGGCATTTTGTTGAGCTAAGTCTTCATTAGTATAATTGCTATTTTTACGAATTTGCTCTTGATTCATAATGCTATCTCTCATTGCTTTCATAGCATCATTAAGCTCTTTTGCTTTCTGCAATTCTTGAGCTAAACTTTCTAGAGTTGTCACATGGTTGATGTTATCCTTAACAGTTTGACGTTGTGGAACATTGAGACTGTTTAAGCTATCTATGTCGTTTAAAGCATTGTCTAAAGCCTGTTTAAATCTGGATTCTCCATTTAATTCGTTATGCGCTTGGTCTATCTTGTTTAATAAATCTTGTAATGCTTTATGATCTAATGTATCTGGATGATTATGAATTAAATCCTCAGCTTCTTTAATAGCATTATCATAATTTTGTTTTTTATCATTATCAGCATTAATGTAATTGCTTAAATGTTGAATTTGATCTTTATCATTTATGACTTTATGAAGTGTACTCATATCACCATTTAATTGTTTAGCAATCTCTAGTTGTTTATTTACCTCATCTCGAGTATCAGCATTATTAATTAACGGTTTAAAATGGTTTTTTTGTTCTTCGGTTAAGTCATCTAAATGATTTAATTGATTATTAGCGTCTTGTTTAGATTGAGCTAATTTTTGATCACCATGTAAATTATTCACTGCATCTTTAATATTTTGAAGTGTATCAGCAATTTTTTGTTTATCTAAGGTTGGATTAGATGTTTGATTAATTATTTCTTTTGCAGCTTGGATTTTATCATTATAAGTTTTTTGTTTGTCTGAGTCTTCATTTATGAATGGGCTGCTATTTGAAATTTGATCATCTTGATTCACTTGATCTTCAAGTTGTTTCATAGCTTCATCAAGCGCTTCGGCCTCTTTAAGTTTTTCTGCAACTTGGTCCCTAGATCTAGCTCCATTAATAGCTTGTATAAGCGCATCTTTTTGAGGTTGATTAAGATGATTTAAGTTACCAATGGCTTGATTAGTTGTATTTTTGTCTTGCTGTAATTTTTGAGCTCCATGAAGGTTATCTTGTGCTTGTTTAATATTATTTAAAGCATTAGTAATGTCTTGTGCATTTAAGTTAGGATTTGAGCTGTTATTAATAATGTCTTCCGCTTGTTTAAGTGCATTATTATACGCATCTTTTTGTGCAGAATCTTCATTTGTATAATCACTGTTAGCATGAACACCATCTTTTTGCGCAACTTGTTCTTTAAGTTTTTTCATTGCGTCATTTAGTGCTTTTGCTTGCTCAATTTTTTGCTTAATATCATCTCTACTATTAGAAGTGTTAATTTGTTCTCTGAGTTTTTCACGTTGTGCATCTGTTAAATCTGTTAATCCATCTAGTTCTGTCGAAGACGTTTGTTTGTCTTGATTTAATTTTTCAGCACCATGTAAAGCTTGTTCTGCATTTTGAACGGATTGAGTTGCTTGGTCAATGTTTGCTTTAAGTAATTCAGGGTTTTGAGTTTCGTTAATAATAGTTTCAGCACGTTGAACTGCATCATCATAGTTTTGCTTAATTTGAGGATCTTCATTTAGATATTTACTATCTGCTTTCACTTGATCTTTGTTAGCAATACTTTGTCGTAACTCACCCATAGCATTATCTAATTGTTGAGCGGTTTGTAAGTTTTGTTGAACTTGTTCTAATGTTGATGCGCTATTAACTAGATTTTTCTCTGCATCTTTTTGGGCATTGTTCAAATTAGATAGATTTCTGATTGTTTGATTGGCATTATTTTTAGCTTCCTCTAATCTATGATCACCGTCTAAGGCATCTTTAGTATTTTTCACGGTTTGTGTTGCTGTAGTGACATTACCTTTATTAATTGTTGGTTGATTCGTTCCATTTATTATATTTTGAGCATTTTGTACAGCTGCATCATATGCTTGTTTCTTAGATGGTTCCGCATTGATGTAATTACCGTTTGAAACAATATTAGTATTATCTTTAATACTTTCTTTTAAGGCACCCATTAAACCATCTAAAGCTTGAGCTTCTGTTAAATCGTGTTGGACTTGCGTACGTGTAGATTCATTATCAATTAAAGAATCTTCCATATGTTTTTGAGCTGAATTCAAATTCTGTAATTGAGCAATCGTTTGTTTAGCACTATCTTTATCGTGTTGTAGTTTAGTATCTCCATGAAGATTGGATTTAGCTTGAGTTACGGCATTTGCCAATTGATTGATTGTATCTGAGCTTAACGTTGCTTGAGTTTCATCGATAACGTGTTGAGCATTATTTACAGCATTGTCATAAGCTTGTTGTTGGTCATGATCCTCATTAATATATTTACTACTATTTTTAGTATCGTTTTTATCTTTAATGCTTTTACGTAAACTAAGCATTGCAGTATCTAATGTTGTTGCTTCTTGACGAATATTTCTCACTTCATCACGTGTTGTTGCTGCAGTTACTTTAGCTACTTCAGCATTTTTCTGAGGTTCATTGAGACTCGTTAAACCACGTATTCCAGTTTCAGCAGCTTGTTGGTCTTGTATCAGTTTTTGAGTACCATGTAATGCATCTTTTGTAGTGTTAACAGTTTGAGTTAAACGTTCTATAGCTAATTTGTCTAGAACAGGTTGAGCATTGTTGTTGATTGTAGCTTGAGCTTCATTGATAGCATTATCATAATTGTGCTGTTCAGGTTGATCTTCATTGACATAATTGTTACTTTGTTTTACTTGATCAACGTTTTGAACACTGTTTCTTAAAGCTTCCATCGCATGGTTCAATTCAGTTGCTTTGTTTAATTCTTCTTGTACTTTTGTACGGGTATTAGCTGAATTAATTAATAGATTTAATTCACGCTTTTGACCGTCATTTAAGCTATTTAACCCATTGACAGTTTGTGTAGCTTGTTGTTTAGCATTAGCTAATTGTTGAACACCATCAAGATCTTGTTGTGCTTGTTGAACGCGTGATAGCGCTTGTTCAATTGTAGCTTTATTAAGCTCTACGTTTGGTGTGGCATTGATGATATTTTCTGCGTTCTGTAGTGCTTGATCGTAAGCTGTAACTTTAGTCGGATCTGCGTTGATATATGCACTGCTACGTTTGATGTCCTCTTTATTTTGAATGCCATCTCTTAAATTACTCATAGCAGAATTTATTTCTTTAGCTGCAGCTAACTTTTGAGCAACATCTGTTCTTGTTTTAGCTTGATTGACTAAATCTTTTTCGGCGTTGATTTGAGCTGTGTTCAAACTAGATAAACCTTCTATTTGTCTATTTGTGCTTTCTTGGTCAGTGTGTAATTTATTTTCTCCACTTAACGCTGTTTGAGTCGTATTGATTTGATTAATAGCCTGCTCAATTTCATTTTTGTTCATGATTGGATCTTGAAGTTTATCAATAATAGTTTGACCGGCTTGTACAGAATTATCATAGTTATGTTTTGGTTGTTCATCTTCATTGAAATAATTACTTTGTTGGTGAACGTTATTTTGTTGGCCTACTTTATCTCGTAAAGCTTGCATTGCAGAATTTATTTCTCTATCCAAAGCTAATTGTTGATTAACTGCTGGGATTGTCTGCTGTGCTTGAACATTTTCAATTGCTTTTTGACGTTGTGCATCATTTAATGCTGTAAGTTTATTGATTTCAGTAATCGCATTATTTTTAGCTTCTTCTAATAGATGTGAACCTTGTAACGCATTTTGAGCGTCAGTCAATTGTTGTAACTTTTGTTCAATTTCCGATTTATTTAATGTTGGATTACCGATTTCATTAATAATATTTTCTGCTTCTTGAAGTGCTTGATCATACCCACGTTGATGTTCAGTTGAATCATTAATGTAATCGCTACTTTGTTTGACATTAGTCTTTTCAGCTACTTTATCTCTTAATTGCTTCATAGCGTTATTTAATGATTTAGCTTCATTAAGATGCTCTTCTACTTCAGAACGTGTATTTGAACCGTTAACGAATGCTTCTTCACCAGATCTTTGTGGATTATTTAAATAACCTAATTGTCCAATTTCTTGATTAGCAGTTCCCTTATCTCTTTGTAACTTTTCTGCACCATGTAAATCATTTTTAGCTGTGTTAATTTGGCTAATCGTTTGATCAATAGTAGATTTATTTAATTCTGAATTGTGTTGACCAGTTATATATGTCGAGCCATTATCAATTGCATTATCATAAGTATTCTTTTGAGTTGAATCCTCGTTAAAATAATTACTTGTTGAATGTATTACATTTTGATTGTTAACTAAATCACGTAATGTTTGCATAGATTGATCTAATGCCTTTGAATCACGTAAAACGTTAGCAACTTGGTCTCTAGTTTGAGAGTCATTAACGGCTTGATTTTCTTTTGTTTTTTGCTCGTTAGTTAATCCGCTTAGGTTGTTTATTGAAGCAACAGCATCTTCTTTAGCTTTAGTCAGTTTAGCTTCACCGTTTAGATTATTAATTGCAGAATTAATATTATTAATTGCTTGTTCAATTGTTACTTTATCTAATTCAGGGTTTTGTGATTTGTTTTTAAGCACTTCTGCACTTGCAATCGCATTTGAATATGCTTGTTGTTGGTTCGCATCTTCATTGATAAATTTACTGCTATTTATCATTTGGTTTTTACCATTGATAAGGTTATTCAGTTGTTCCATCACCTTATTTAGTTCTTTAGCTTTTGCTAATTGAGAAGCAACTTCTGTTCTAGTTTGAGAACTGTTGACTAAACCTTTTTCACTATTTCTTTGCGCATCAGTCAATTGATTTAACGTATTGATTTCTTGATCGGCATTTTCTTTAGCACGACGTAATTGTTCTTCACCATCTAAAGCATTTTTAGTAGTAAGAATCGCTTGTGCTTTTTGGTTAATTGAATTGGCATCAAGAGTGGCTTGTTGTTCATTAACTATTTCTTTAGCATTATTTAGAGCCTCAGTAAAGGCATGTTGTTTTTCGGGTTCAGCGTTAATATAATTACTTTCGTTTGTTACTGATTCGTTGTCAGAAATGTTTTGTCTCAACGTGTGCATTGCACTATTTATTTGATTAGCCTTACTTTGCTCTGCAGTTACATCAGTTCTTGTATGAGCAGTGTTAATAGCTGTTTTAATAGCCTCTTTCTGAGGTGTGTTTAAATCAGCTAATGTATTAAGTGCATTAATTGCTTCCGTTTTAGCAGTTGTTAATTTTTGTTCACCATGCAGTGCATTCTCTTTAGTTGAAATGTTACTGATTGCGTTATCAACTAAAGTTTTATCAAGTACTGGATCAGCTGTTTTATTAATTATAGTTTGTCCCATTGTAATGGAATCATTGTAGGCAGATTGCTCAGTTTGATCTTCGTTAATATAAGCACTTGTTTTTTGTACTGTAGGTTGTTTAGCAACTAATGATTTTAACGTGCCCATAGAACTATCTAGTGACTTAGCTTGGTTAAGTTGTTCTTGTACTTCCGTACGAGTTTGTTTACTATTTACCAGTTCCTTTTCTTTAGCTTTTTGAGTATTAGTTAAGTTTGGTAAGTTACCGATTTCTGTATTAGCACTACTTTGTGCTTGTTCTAACTTTTGTTGTCCATGTAAATTCTGATGGGCAGTATTTACTGCTTGTGTTTTTTGATTTACTACGTCACGGCTCATTTCAGGGTTAGATTGTGCATTTATCAATGTTTGAGCATGAGTAACGGCTTGATTGTAAGCTTCTTTTGGACCATTATCTTCATTTATATAATTGCTATTTGCTTTAACATTGTTAACGTCGTTCACACTGTTACGTAATGCTTGCATAGCAGTATTCAATTGATTGTAATCTTGTAACTGACTCGTAATATTTGTTTTTGTAGAAGCTTTGCCTACATTTTCTTTAGCTTTGTTACGTTGAGCTTCATTTAGATAAGTTAAACCATCAATGGTTGTATTAGCATCTCTTTTAGCTTCAGCCAATTTGTCATTACCATTTAGATCATTTTTAGTCGTATTGACTCTTTGTGTAACTTTATTAATTTCAGCTGGATCAAGTTGTGCTTGATTAGCATCAGATTGATTAATCAGTTGTTTAGCATTGTTAACAGCGTTATTATAAGCATCTTTTTTGTCTTTATCTGCATTAATGTAATTGCCGTCATGCAATTCATCGTCATAGTTAGCAATAGTTTGTTTCAGTTGAGTCATTGCTGTGTTAACAGTATTAGCTTTTTCTTTAGCTTGATTCACTGAATTGATGTTTGGAGAGTGATTTATAGTATCAGTTAAAGTTTGTCGCTGAGCATCGTTTAAATCATTTAAGGTATTTAAATGATTAAGTGCTTGTTGTTTAGCAACTTCTAATCTTTGATTTCCATCTAACGCAGTTTTCGTACGTTTAACATCTTCAGCTTTTTGATCAATCACATCAGCACTCATTGTCGGACTTTGAGTTTGGTTTAAAATACCTTTAGCCGCATTGACTGCATTGTCATAGTCTTGACGTTTATTGTTAGATGCATCTAAATAATTTTCTTGTTGTTTTTGATTTTCGTAATCTGCAATACTTTCACTTAATGCTGTCATAGATTGATTTAAAGTATCAGCCTTATTTTTAATCGTTTCTAAAGTATTATGATTAGGTGCTGAGTTAACTTGAGCTTTAAAATTATCTTTTTGCGCGTTATTTAAATGACTTTCATTATTAATATGATTGATATATGGCTCTCTATTTAATGTAAGTTGAGAACGTGCAGTGTCTAATGCTTGTTTATGTGCATTTGCTTCATCTGTATTTTGTCTAATTTCAGCTACAGTAGGTTGACCACCTAAAACTTTAGATATTTTTTCAAGGTTTTGTCTAGCTTTTGCTAATTTATCATTATAATTGTTAAGCGAATCTTGAGTCATGCCGTCAGTATCTGTTTGTTGGTTAATACTGTTTTCTAATCTATTTTTAGCTTCTTGAAGTTGAGTTTTGTCTGGAACAAGTGAAGTTCGAGCATTTTGTAAATCTTGTATGACTTGTTGTGCATTAGCAACGCTCTCTTTAACTTGTTCTACTGTCGGATTACGTTTAAGTAATTTATTTACTTTGCCTTTTTCTATAATTGCTGCACTTAAGCTATCATTGTAATTATCCACTGAATCTTGAGTCATTCCATCTGTGTTAGTACCTTGATCAATTTCATCTTGAAGTTGTCTTTTTATTTTTTCTAAAGGTTGAGTATCAACTTGTAAGTTATTCTTAGCTTGTGTTAAATCGTTACTGATTCGTTCCGCTTCTGCTTTATTCGTTTTGATTGCATTAACATCTGGATTGTTCGCTAAAACGTTATTAATTGTGTTAATTTCGTTTTTAGCTATTTGTAGTTTTTGATTATAATTTGCAACAGATTGCTGAGTCATACCATCTGTACTAGGTACCTGGTCGATGTTATTTTGTAACGCTGTTTTAGCGGTTTCTAATGGTTCTTTATTAACTGTTAACCCGTTAATTGCTTGAGTTAAGTTTGTAGTTTGCTGATTGACTCGGTCTGTTTCAGTTGTAATTTGTTGTTCATCGGCATCGCCGTTATTAATTAATGCTAAAGCAGTGTTAGATTCATTTTGGGCTACGCGTTTAGCGTTTTGATAAGCCTCTATAGATTGTTGTGTCATACCATCAGTTTGTACAGTTTGATTAATTTTATTTTCTAAATTTAATCTTGCAGCTTTTAATGCATCATTATTTGATAGCGGTTGAAGTTGATTAATTGCTTCAGTTAATTGTTGATTCAACTGATTTACTTGTTGTAATGCATTATTTACCTCTTGAACAGTACGTATAGGTTTTTGTATCACAGCGTTGGCATTATCTTTAGCAGAAGTAATTTGTGTTTCTAATGATTGAATTGCTTTATTATATGCATTGATACTTCTTGGCTTTTTATTATTTGTATCGCCTCTTCTGTTTAATTGTTGAACTGCTGTTTGTAATTCAGTAGTATCTGCAGTTAATTGCTGTTTAGCATCATTCAAATGTGCTAGTGCTTGTTCAACTTTAGATTTCTCGTCTGAAATTTGTTTTGCAGTTGCATCGCCATTGTTGATGACAGCTTCTGCATTTCTGATAGCACTTTGAGCCTCATTTCTCTTAGCTTCATAGTTATTAATAGAATCTTGAGTCATACCTGTTGTTAATGGTTGATCATTAACTGATTGCTGAAGTTGATTTTTAGCTGTGACAAGTGCACTATTATTCTCTTTATTTTGAAGTATATGAATCGCGTCATTAACTTTAAGTTGTACAGCTTCAACTTTTTGTAATGCTTGTGCTACTTCATTAACTGAAGGGTTACTATTTTCAAGAATTTGATGTGCTTCTGATTTAGCGTTATTGTATTGCGTCTCAATAGCTTGTCGAGCAGCTTGGTATTGTTGAATACTAGCAGGTTTTTTACCATTTGTATCAACATTTTGTATTAATTGGTTATAAGCATTTTCCAATTGAGACTTATCAGCACGTAAATCGTTTTTGGCTTTGTTTATTGCATTAATCGCTTGATTTACTCTATTTGTTTCGTTAGTAATTTGTTGCTCAGTGGCATCGCCATTGTTAATGATTTGTTGAGCTTTTTGTATTTCATCTTCAGCTTCACGTTTTTTTGATTTATAGTTATTAGCAGTATCTGTTGTCATGCCTTGTGTTGGATCTACTTCATTAACAATTTGTTGAAGTTGTTGTTTCGCTTGAACCAATGCATTATTATTCTCTTTATTTTTAAGCATTGCTATCGCTTTATCTAATTCAGGTTGAACAGCTTTTATTTTGTTTAACGCAGCAGTCACTTGTGATACTTGAGGATTGTCATTTGTTAAAATACTGTTTGCTTCATTTTTAGCTGAATCAATTTGAGTTTGAATACGTGACTTAGCTTCATTGTATTTCCTGATACTTGCAGGCGTTTTACCGCTCGTATCAATATTTTGAGTTAATTGATTATATGCATTTTGAAGTTCCTCTTTATCTGCTCTTAAACCAGTTTTTGCATTATTTAATGCTTCTAAAGCGCGTTCAACATTTGTTTTGGCGTTAGAAATTTGTTGTGTAGTCGCATCGCCATTATCGATAACTTGTTGTGCTTTTGATATTTCTTGTTGAGCAGCTTGTTGTTTTGAATTGTAATCATCTTTAGTTTGTTGCGTCACACCTTCTGTTGAAGGGACTTGGTCAACTGCCTGTTGAAGTTGTTCTTTGGCTCGAACTAGTGCACTATTATCTTCTTTATTTTGTAAAAGTGCTCTGGCTTCGTTTAATTTTTGTTGTACTTCTCTTACTTTATTTAGTGCATTGTTGACATCAGCTACACTTGGATTTTGCTCTTTTAAAATGCGATCTGTATTTGTTTTAGTGCTGTTCAATTCGTTACTAAATTGTTGATATCTTTGATTGTACGCAGTGATAGAAGCTGGTTTCTTATTATTTAAATCCGTTGGTTGAATCAACTGATTATATGCTTGCTGTAATTCTTGTTTATCAGCTCTAAGCGCTGATTTGGCGTTGTTCAATTCACTGAGTGCTTGCTCTACCTTAGATTTCTCATCAGACACTTGTTGTACACTAGGTTGAGCGTTTTCAATAATTTTATTTGCATTTTGTATAACTTGCTCTGCTTTTTGACGTTTAGCGTTATAATTTTGAATTGTTGCTTCAGTCATACCAGTAGTACTTGGTTGATTATCTAGACTTTGTTGCAAAGCAGTTTTTGCATTAATCAATGGTTGTTTATCAACAGTAAGACCTTGTTTCGCCTGTGTTAATTCATTATTGATTTGTTCCGTCTCAACTTTGTTTGTTCTGATAGCATTAACATCTGGATTGTTAGCTAAGACATTATTAATTGAGTTTATTTTATCTTTGGCTTCTTGTAGTTTACGTTCATAGCTTTGTACAGATTGTTGCGTCATACCATCAGTGCTAGGTTTTTGGTCAATATTTGCTTGTAACTGATTTTTGGCAGTTTCTAAAGGTTCTTTATTAACTGTTAAGTGATTGATTGAATTTGTTAATTCAGACAGCTTTTGATTTAATTTTTCTATTTCTGTAGAAACTTCTTGATCAGATGCATCACCATTATTAATAAGAGTTTGTGCAATACTAGATTCATTTTGAGCTTTTATTTTAGCTTGCTTATAATTCTCAACAGATTGTTGAGTCATACCGTCTGTTTGAACGGTTTCATTAATTTTACTTTCAAGTCGATTACGAGCTTCTTTTAAGCTTTCTTTATTCGCTAAAGGTTGTAATAAGTTAATTGTATCTGTTAAGCGTTGGTTCAATTGGTTTACTTCATGCAATGCATTATTTACTTCTTCAACAGAACGAATAGGCTTATTGATGATAGTATTTGCTCTATTTTCAGTCTGTGTAATTTCAGATTGTAGCGAATGAATAGTATTGTTATAAGCACTAACACTGCTAGGCTTTTTGTTGTTTGTGTCGCCTCTCCTACTTAATTTCCGTACTTCAGTTTTTAAAGAAGTTGTATCTGCCGTTAAATGTTGTTTTGCTTCGTTAAGTGCATTAGTTGCCTCTTCAACTCGAATTTTATTTTCTGTTATTTGTTCAATAGATGCATCCCCATTATTAATAATAGTGTCAGCAGAACTTGCTATATTTTGTGCTTCTCTACGTTTTGTTGTGTAATTATTAATAGATTCTTGAGTCATACCATTTAGTGATGGTTGACTATTAATCGCTTGATCTAATTTTTCTTTTGCTCTAACAAGTTCGCTATTATCTTCTTTATCTTGAAGTATATTAATAGCTTTTGTAACCTCTGGTTGAATTGCATTTATCTTACGTAAAGCATCTTCTACTGCATTTACAGTAGGGTTTGTATTTTCAAGAACATTATGTGCTTCATTTTTAGCGGTATTATATTGGTTTTCGATATTTCGTCTTGCAGACTTATAGTTTTGAATACTAGATGGTTTTTTACCATTGGTATTAACATTTTGTATAAGTTTATTGTATGCAGTCTGTAATTCTCTTTTATCAGCTCTTAAGTCATTCTTAGCATTTTGTAATGCTTGTAATACTTGCTCTACTTTAGATTTTTCAGAAGAAATATCTTGAGCAGTAGCATCTCCATTATTAATAATCATGTTCGCTTTTTGTATTTCATTTTGAGCTTCTCGCTTTTTAGCGTTGTAATTATTAATTGTTTCTTGAGTCATACCGTGTGTTGGATCTGTATCATTTACTGCATTTTCAAGTCTGTTTTTAGCATTGACTAATTCTGTATTATTTTCTTTGTTTTGAAGCATGTTGATAGCTTCTGTTAATTTTGGTTGAATAGCTTTGATTTTGTTCAATGCTTGAGTTACTTGTGATACTTGTGGATTATCATTACCTAAAATTCGCTCCGCTTCATTTTTAGCATCATTAATTTGATTTTGTATTCTGGCTTTGGCTGTTTCGTATTGACGTATACTCGCCGGTTTTTTACCATTGGTAGATACGTTCTCAATTAATTTGTTATATGCAGTCTGTAACTCATTCTTATCAGCTCTCAGATTACTTTTAGCATTAGTTAAAGCTTGCATTGCTTGCTCTACTTTAGATTTTTCAGAAGTGATTTCTTGAGTTGTAGCATCCCCATTATCAATCACTCTTTGTGCAGATGTAAGTGCTCTTTCAGCTTCACGTTGTTTGTCATTATAATTATTAATTGTTTGTTGTGTCATACCTTGTGTTTGAGGTATGTCATTTACAGCGTCTTGTAAACGTTTTTTAGCTTGTACAAGTTCTGAATTATTTTCTTTTGGTTGAAGTAAAGCAATTGCTTGATTCACTTTAGGTTGAACAGTATTTATTTTATTTAAAGCGTCTCTAACTTGTTCAACGGAAGGATTGGTGTTTCGCAAAGTACTACTTGCATCCGCTTTAGCTGTATCTAATTCTTTTCTAATATTTGAAATGGCTTCATTATAGCGTCTTACAGATGCTGGCTTTTTATCATTTGTTAAAACATCTCTATTTAACGTATCATAAGCGCTTTGTAACTGTGACTTATCAGCACGTAAGTTGCTTTTAGCTTCAACATAATCTCTCTGTGCCTGTTCAACTGTGTTTTTAGCATCATTAATTTGTTGGGATGTTGCATCTCCATTATTTATAACGCTATTTGCATGTTGTATTGCTTGTTCAGCTGCTTGGCGTTTATTGTTGTAGTTCCTTGTGCTATCTTGAGTCATACCATCAGTTGAAGCGGCTGGTTGAATCGATTGTTGTAATTGTTCTTTTGCTCTCACAAGTTGACTATTATCAGCCTTGTTTTGTAATAATGCTTTAGCTTCATTTATTTTATTTTGTGCCGCTTGAACTTTAGATAAAGCTGAATTTACTTGTTGAGGTGTTGCAAATTCTGTGCCTATAACTTGGTCAGCATCACTTTTAGCTGTATTAATTTGTGATTGAGCACGATTCATAGCTTGATCAAAGTTTCTGATACTTGATGGTGTTTTGTTCTCTTTACTAATTTCTTCATCTAGTCGACGACGAGCATTGATTAATTCGGTTTTATTAACTTTAGTTCTAACAGTCTCAGTAGCTTCTTCAGAACTTCCATCACTGTAATAAATAACTACTGGAATATGTGATGTACTACCACCAGCTAAATTTGTTGGAAGAGCGTTTCCTTGTTTAATCGCAACTCTATTTTTATTTGGCACTTGAACCGCATTATTAATATCATCATTAGTCACATTTTGACCCTGTTCTTTAACAATTTCATTGATTGTTAAAGTATGTTGCGCAGGTGCTTGAATTACAGTAGGATTTGTGTTTTCAGTGTTACCCTGACCTGCTTTAGGAGTTATTGTAATTTGAGAATTAGGTTTAATTGTATTGGCCGAAAATACAACTTTACCATTATCCTGATTGAACTCGACATAATTTGGTTTATTATTTATCGTCCATTTGCCGTTGTTATTTTTAGTAATAGTGAATGATTTTTGTGTTTCATTGCCATTTAATTTTTCAGTGTAATTAATTTCGACACGTTCAGTTGGATTTAAAGAATTACGTGAATTGTCAGGTAATATATCGAATGTTCCATTATCATAAGTATGAGTTGCTACTTGTTCAGGTTGTGGAGCTTTGACAATATAAATTTCACTAGTTGCTGAAGTACTTATAGTTTCTCCGGAACCTTCAGTCGCTATTGCTTCTATTGAATCCCCAGGTCTAACTGCTAATCGACTTAAAGATATAGCAGTTCCGTTATTTGTTGGTCCGATACCATTTATGTCAGGTGACCCAGTTTCAACAGTCCAACGACCATCATTATTTTTAACAAATGTAGTTAATTTATTTCCATTTTTATTAATAACAATCTTATCTGCAGATGCTTGGATATAATCATTTGTCCCACTTATTAGTATATTACGCACAGCACCAGGTGTTACTGTTACATCACCAGTTTTAGACTGAGTTATGGTTGGTTGATTAGGTTTAGCATTTGTAACTATAAATTTAGCTGATTGTGATGTTTGCCAAACACCCCAGTTGCTAGGATTAACGACATCATAAGTACCAGTTTTAACAAAAGGAGTTCTAGTATATGCTAATGATTGCCATTGATCACTAGTAGTTCCTGTACTTTGCTGGTTCCAATAAAATTTCCAACCATCTATTGGTAATCCCTCTCCATTTTCAAGATGTTTGTAATAGCCTGCCCATGTTCCTTTAGGGAATGTATCTCCTACTTGAATTTTGTAGATAGGTTGAGTGAAATCAAAATTATATACCCACACTTTAACAGGAACTTCTAATGGTGTAGATATGCCAGGATAATTAACAAGTGCAATTAAATTTTGTACACCGGCTATGTTTTTATCAGGTTGACGATTGTCTTTCCAAGAAGTTGTTCCTCCAAGACGGTTATTATTTTCAAAAATAATATAATTATAAACGTCAGTACCATTGGTTAAGTTTCGTCCTTTTTGATCTCTTACTGGATTCTTAGCTGTAACTGTTGGATAGATTGTTATTGGAATATCTACAGTTCTCGTACCTTGATGATTAGGTAGAGTAACTGTAACAGTTTTTGTTGTAGTACCGATGTTGTTTTTCCAACTATTAGGCTCCTCGTTCCATGTAAGAGTAGAATGGGCTGGTATATTACTTATGAAACTATTGAAGTCATTAAAATTATAGTTTGTACCTTTAATTATTTTAATACCATCATTTTTAGCTTGCATGCCAGCGGTAACATTTACTTGATCACTGTTTTCTGAAAAAACACTTATATCTTCAGTTGTATTTGAAGCAATTCCACTACTATTTTGTTTAGTGTACGTTACATTATTTGTCATTGAGGTTTTAGCAGTAATATTTCCGGTTGGTAGAGTGCCTTGAATTGTTACAGTAGCTATACCATTAGAATCTATAGTTGTATTTGTATTAGGAATAACAGTTCCATTTGATTGATATAGAGTGACTTGTGCATTTTGTGGAACATTTCGAACTAAAATTTGTTGACCATTTAATTGTCCTTTTGAAATCACACTATTACTATCAATAACAGGTTTATTTGGTTTGACTTTGAATAGTACATTAACGTTTTCAGTTTGGCCGTTTTGATAAACTACCGTAACTGTTTTAGTAAATGAACCTGCATTACGAGAACTTGGTGTGCCTGATCCTTGGGCCCATCTGAAGTCCATATGTTCTGGCCAATATTGATTTACTGCTTGAACAAAATTTCCTGGATATGCATCACCTGATGAATTAAATCGACCATTGATAGTTGTTTCATATATTTGCTTTGGAATAGATTGACTAAGTTTGTAAGTAGTATCTTTTCTAATTGGTGTTGTTTCACCATCAAAGAATATTTCAGCGTGTAATGTTAAATCTCTACCAATTTGATTACTATTTATATCGGGTCCCTGATTATTAACCCAAACTATTCTCGCATCAACTGGACCTCCCGTTCTTAAACTAAAGAAATCATTTGGGGAAGTTCCTTTGCCGGTTGGAAATTGTTGTCCTCTTACTGTTGTTCTAGTAGTAGGTACAACTTCTAATAACACATGTTTAACTGGAACGGTTATTGTATTAGTTGTACCATCAGAAAATGTAGTTGTAACATTAACTGTAGCATTGTTCCCACTTCTATTTACTTTACTTACAACTTGACTACGAACGTCATTATTTGACTCATTGACATAATTTCTTGTACCTAAAATTTTAGTCATGCTGAGTGAAGATTTTACTCTATTTTGATCTTCAATTGAAAGGTTAGCATTGTTTTGAATATTACTAATTCTCACTGGTGTTTGATTACTTGATGAAGTTGTTATTCTATATTTCTCGTTTAATGGTTTTATATTTACTGTGAAAGAAACAATACTTTCATTTCCACTTTTATCTGTGGCTTTAACTTTTACAATTTTATTTATGCTATTAGTAACATTAGGAGCCTGACCTACTAACTCGTTGTTGTTTCTGGTCATAGTAATTGCACTATCACTTGTAGAAGCTACTGTATTTAATCCATAATTATCATTTACATTGATAGTATTTTTAAATGTTTCACCAGAATATACCGTATGATGGTCGTAATTACCTACAGTTATACTAGGATTTACTTTATCAGAAGGCACAAAATAAACATTAATCACGTTATTGGTATTGCTTAAATTTTGGCCTAATTTTTCAATGTAACCTTTTGGACTGTATGGTGCTAAGTATAATTGTGCCTTATAGATAACACCCATAATACCATTATTTGCCGCATTAGCTTTAACAACTTTATCAATATTAAAAGCGGATGCCCCATTAGCTTCTGGAACTTGACCATTTACGATAGAAGAATTTTTTTCATTATATATAACGTTAGAATGACTGACTTGACGTCCACCGTAACCATTATCTGGTTCTACTAAGTCTAATACTTGAATAGGATTTGAGTTAAGTAAATAAGATTTCTCGCCATCATCTCTAATTATAGATTTAGAATACCCATTAGACCCTCGTTCTGCTAACTGTTTTTCATTACTATTGATATTTGAACGTAAATTTGAGTTTTTAGCTGTTGCTTGAAGTAAAGTTAACACGTCATTAGTATTTATTTGTCTACCTAATGTTGCATCATATTTATAAATAAGTGATTTATGATCTGGTGACCATTCTAATCCACCATCTGTATTTCTACCTTGAATCTTACTAGAAGTCCACGAAATGGTATAATCATCCCTTATATTAACCCAACGTAAGAAATTCATATTATTGAGATTTGATGAAAACTCTTTTATCAAATCGCCCTTACGTATAGTTACTGTCACACTACTAACATTTCTATGGTCAAAGTTATTCGAAACAGTGATATCGTTATCGTTTAAATTAAGTCCAGAATTAGCTGCTTTAAATGCTTGTTTGATTTTATTGATTTCATCATTAGTTAAATTATAAGTACTAACTCTATATACACGATTATTACCAGTAGGTGCATTAACCTCTACTATTTTAAGTTTTAAATTAAGTTCTTGTTGAGTCTTATGATAAGCATTTTTAGCATTAACTCTATAGTTATAATTTCCAACATTGAGTCGACTAATTTCACTCGATGAAGGTAAAGATCCAATAGCTGATATAGAGGTGAAATCTCTATTAGGTAAATCCGAACCATTACTTAATGAGAAATATTTTCTTAAGTTTGGACCAATGGTATAGTTTTGTCCTCTAGCAATAGTGATTACTGCTTCTTTTTTATTTGTATTACCATTTTCACTGAAAATGGATTTTCTTTCGGGCTCATATGTGATTACATTTTCAGCATCAATAACATCTACAGAACCATCTCTATAATAAAATGTAACATCGCCGTTTACTCCAGCGAGTATTGGGTTATTTTGTAATAAATATGATCTTATATTAGCATTTGCTTCACTTATTTTTCTTTTTACCTCTTCTCGTTCGGAATTAGATAATGAAGAAGGGTCTGTCACTAATTGTAGTTGATCTCTAGATAATCCGACTGGATTTAAATCATCAGCCAACTTACCAACATTTAAAATAAAGGTTTTAGCTGGATTTGTTGTATTTCCAGAATTATCGGTTGCAGTAATATTGAAATGATATGTCGTATTATATGCTTCATTACTAGGTATATTACCAATTAACTTAAGCGTACCCTCAGTATTATTATTAGGATTGATTGTAAAGGTTTTTGTCCAACCTTGAGGTAAATTGACGTTTACATCTCTTAAACCTGAACCGCCAGTATTATCAGTGACTGGAAGAGTAATTTCTACATGATCTCCCCTGTAATACTTATGAACTAGTCCTGCCGGTTCATTAATTGTAGGTGGTGTTGTATCGCTACTAAACGGAACGCTTTTACTAAAGTTTGATTGTACATATTGATTGTAATAAACAATTGCCTTTAATTCACCGCTTAATGGTAGATCTTTAAGGTAGTCTGATGAACGGAATGTTAAGACCCCATTTTTACTTGGATCATTATCATGGTATGCTTCTGCAACTACTGTGTAGTTTTCAGGGACAGTATATGGATTTATTTCTGGATCATGATCGCCATCGGTTCCGCCCATCACAAGTTTGATTTTAGCAGTAGTATCATTTGGTATATCTGTTACTCTTATTTCAGGCTTATGGTTAGGATTTCCACGTAATTCATTAGCAGTTGTAATGATTCTTGGTGGAGTTGGTTTTGATCTAATTTCAAATTGTTCTACTTTATCACCAAACTTAACAGTGATGAAATAATTTCCTGGATCAATATGACCAACAAGAGCTAAGTTTTTTTCAGTAGCATTATTTGTTCTACCCACAGCGTTTTGTAATGTAAGCGTGTTAGGATATCCTGTAATAGACCATTCACTATCTTTAATTGGTTCATTACTAGTAAGTTTGATACGTATCTCTTGTTGATAAGGTAATATTCCTGATCCTACAGTGTTATGAAGCGTTCCACTCATTACTTGGAAAACACCATGGCCCGCTCGTTTCGATACTGAAAATTCCTTTCTATCTTGTTTTTCATTATCGTGATATAACTCAATTGTATGTTTTAACTCAGGTTTTACATATAAATTTACTGGTAAAAGAGTTTCAGGGTTATGATGGCTATCTTCAACATCAAAACCTACAAGAAATTGAATTGGACGGCCTGAACGTGCTGCATTTTGAAGATTTTCTTGTGAAAAAAGTTCTTCAATTTGATAGGCATTCATTGCATTAGCTCCCTGCCATCTTTCCTGATTATAAGGAAGATAAGATGGATAAATACCTAGGACTGTACCAGTCACATTCTTTACATAACTTAATGGGTCGTATACCGAATCAATACTTCCGGAACCGTCACTATCCAAAATAGGAACATCAGTAGTTCTCTGTAATGTAGGATCGAATTGTCTGATTGTTCTTTTTAAATGAAGTGTACGATTTTTAACTTGGACATTTGACTGTACTCGATTTCGATAATTCTTATAAGGTTCGACATAGAGTTGGTTATAGTTCGTTGCTTGTTTATATTCACCAGAACGCGCGCCAGCAGCATAATACAATCTTGCAGTTGGAGCTCCTTGAGTTTTAAATGAAATACGATAACTTACATCACCACTACCTTTAAAACTATATATTGTATCTAATCCTCTTATTTGATCTGGTTTCTCACTATTTAGCAATGCGAAGTTTTCATCGCCATAATATTTATTAGTTTGTGTAGCGCCTTCTCTGTCGAAGTATAATTCTCCCCCTCTAGCAAAGTCAGAAAAATTATTAACACCATCATAAAATGCATAATTTGTAGCGGAGCCATGTTTAAAATCATTCGCTACGCTAGAATTAATAGCACCTGCTGATCTCCAAAATTGAGGTAGTGGTGCACCTGATCCAAATCCAACGCCACCAGTAGATGTACTTGAACCATCACGGTTGATAATAGTGAAAGTTACTGGACCAGTTGGTGTTTGATCACTTGGAAGTCCAAACCAATAGTACATATATTCATGCCCTTTATGATTACTATTAAATAAAATATCCCATTGATATCCATCTTTAAGTCGTTTTGTAGTGATATAAGCATTACCTTGTACATCAGAAGCACGTAAGATGTTCCTAGATCTTGGTAAATTATAAGGCCATCTTCTATTTGAAGCATGGAAGAAAGTACCAGGAGGGAAACCAGAATCATCATCGTCTTTTGAAACATAATATTCAGTTCTAGCATCTAAGTAATCGCTTCTTGATGAACGATTCTCAACAACACTTCTCGTACTTCTTCTACCACGTTTTTCTGTAGTAGATTGTTGTGGTAACGTACGTGCAAGTTCTAATGCTTTCTCTAATTGTTGATATGCCGAAACAAGCTGTTCTGAAGGAATATTTTGATTATTACCTAGTAAGTCATTGACGTAGTCAAAAGTAGATTTGACTTTTTGATATTCTGTTGCATCCGCACGATCTCTATCAATCATTCTGTAATTGTGATATGATGCGTCAAAAAAAGCTTGTAATGCATTTTTATCTAATGGTGGATGTACTTGCTGCGATTTATCTTTCTCTTGTAGATTCTCTTTCTCTTTGTCATTTTTACTTGCTCGGCTTTCTGCAAGTACATTTTCTGTTAGTTTATGATGTTTATTTTCAGAAGCATTCCCATCGCTATCGCTTACTATTTTACTATGTGCTTGCATAGTACTATTATCAACTTTCAATGGTTCGTTATTCATATTTGCTTCACTATGCGATTGATTGATACTATCATCCGAAACATTTGTAGGTAATTGTTGCGATGTTTCATTAGTGTCTTTGAATTGATCCGACAGTCGTGCATTTGCTTGATTTTGACTAGTTGATGAACGTAATGATTCAGTCTTCCCACTAGAATTTTGTTTGTTATTTTCGATTTCTTGACTATGCGTATTCGAATCATCATCATCTGTTTGATTTAATTGTTTAATTAACTTTTGATTTTGATTCAACTCGTCGGCACTTGCATGGTTTGTATTGATACCCATGAACACAAGTGTTGCAATCACAGTAGAAAATGTTCCAATTGCGTATTTTCGAATACTAAATTTTTGTAATTTATCACGATTATTCAAAACTATTGCCACTCCTATTCTTGATGTTTTTTCTTTGTTGTTTGATGTGATTTGAAAATTATACGTTTTTAATGTTGATAATTTTGACAATGAATAACTCATACATTTGCTCAATAAAAAAGAGCAGATGTTCCGACCGTTTAATTTCGGTTTGCTCTTCATTTATCACAATAGCATTTTGAACAACAATTTATTTGTTCTAAACAATAATATCACTTTAAGATAACTTTGTGAAATTAATTCACGAAGTTTTAATAAAATATTTATATTTTTAGTGGAGATGCTAATTGATATTAAAAAAACCAATGAACAATATCTAAATGAAATGTTCATTGGTTTATGGTTAGAGGTGAGTTGCAATATATTTACTTGAAACGTATAGTTCATGTTCATTACAAATGGATAAAATCTCATTTAGTGTATGAGCATATGTCATCTCTTTAAAAAGTTTGTCTGTTTCAATTGGAACTTTGGTATATATTTCTGCGAGTGATTTTGATAAATGCAGATGATTTAAATTATTTGTTATTTTTTTCTGTTGAGCGGGAGTTAATGATGATAAATTGTTCACTACATTTTCGACAGTTCCATGATTTTGAATTAATTTAATTGCTGTTTTTTCACCTATCCCTTTTACACCAGAATAGCCATCTGCTGTATCACCCATAAAAGCTTTAACATCTATTAATTGTTGAGGATTAAGCCCGTATTCATCAATGAAACGATCAAGCGTGTAACGTTGATAGATTGTAAAACCTTTTTTTATAAGCCAAACTTCTACATTATGATTAATGCATTGGAGTAAGTCTCGGTCTCCGGTAATGATATAAACTTCATGTTCTTGTGAATATGTTTCCGCTAAACTGCCAATAATATCATCAGCTTCATAATTACGCTTACCAACATTTACAAAACCAAACTGATGGGATATTTCTTTAACATAATCGAATTGAGGAATAAGTTCATCAGGAGGTGCTGGGCGATTTTGTTTATAGCCATCATACATTTCATTTCTGAATGTTTCTTGCCCCATATCCCAACAAACTGCTACGTGAGTAGGTTCGATTTCCTTGATAGCGCTAAAAATATGTCTTACAAAACCTTGAATACCATTTGTAGGAATTCCTTTAGAATTGTACATAAATTGATTGTGTAAGCTTGTTGCATAAAAATGTCTAAATAATAAAGCCATTCCATCAACGAGCAATACTCTTTGAGGCATTTTTAATCCTTCTTTCTACTATAAAATATTGTCTAATTGTGTCGTTTTCAATTCTAGTTGTTGTATTAATGTATCATCGATAGTGAATGAAAGTAACTCATCAATTTGTTGTTGAATGGATGTCTCCAACATTTGAAATTGATGTTCGGCAAGTTGAGTCATCTCATGGATATAATCATTTAATTGTCGGCGCAATGAGTTCAAATCATCTTGTAATAATTCAAGAGTTTGATTAGCTATGTGTACTTGTATATCCTTTTGTGACTTTGGATTAACTATTTTACGTTTAGTTAACTGTTTTGGTAGTGATTGCAACATTGAATTAAGTTCAATTTGAAGTAACGCCGTATCAACCAGTGATGGCTCAACATTAAATTTTGCATTTATAATAACATGAATCTGATTTAACTTTTTCATGACTGGTAGGATTTGTTCTTCTAGTTGTGAATTAAAATATTTTTTAATCCTTTCTGTGATAAGTGATTGCTCTAAGAATAAGCGTTGATGAATTTGATCTAAATATATTTTAGTTGAAATTTTCTTTTCCTCATTAAAGTCGTTATTTTGTGTCATCTGACTATTAAACACAGATTTAACCTCATCTAAAAGTTGTAGTTTTAACCGTTCATTTAGATGATATACTTGTTCTTCTACTTCATTGAAAGTACGTTGTGCAGTTGTATCAATCAACTCTTGATTTAATAGGGTTTGGTTTTTATAGTGATTTAATTTATGTTGTCTAGCTGATAATTTTGCGTTGTCATCGTGAAAATCTTTAATCATTTTTTTAAAGGAGTTATTCATTTGTTGCAATTGATAAGTCATCTGCTGCTCTAAAATTGTTCTAGATTCAACCTTTGCAAAGTATTGTATACTTTCTCTTAATTCATTTATGCCAATGTTATTCCCATTTAAACTTTGACGACTTGAAACACTATATATATCAGAGTGTAAGTTAACTTGCCCCAGTGCATCTGCAACATAATCCTCAACGGCTTGTATATCCTGTTTATCTTCAGCTAGGTCAACCGCATTAATTATCATTTTAAAAGCTTGATTTTCATTTAATTGATTCATATCTTTCATATGTTCGATAAAGGCTTTGTCGTTATCTGTAAATGAATGATTGAAGTAAGTTACATACAAAATAAGGTCAGAAGAAGTGAGAATTTGTTCAGTTTCATTCGTGTGTCTTTGATTATTGGAATGTAAACCCAGTGAATCAATAATGATTTTACCCTTAAGCCAATCTAAAGGTAGCTTAAGGTGTACAGTTTTCACGAAAGTGGCATACTCATCCTCGGCACTCCACTTTTTAATTTCTTCAAGCGATACTGTGTGTATAAGTGAATGTTCTAGCATTGACGTGTACATTTCATAATGTTTCTCAATTGCACTAATAAATGCAAGTTGGTTCTTTTCTAGTTTCGATTTTAACTTCTCTAAATCGCTCTTAATAAAGTTGTCTAAGGTGTTAAACGATATTTCATAAAATTCTAGTACATGATTAACTTCCTCTAGTAATTGCTCTTTAGATTTTAATGTGATTTGACTCTCTTTACCATATGATAATTCCGTCGTTGCCGCTGTTGTTGGATTAGGAGAACTAACTAAATAGTTATCACCTAGTAGAGCGTTGATTAAGCTGCTTTTACCTGCGCTAAATGTACCAAAAACACCTACTTTTGTTATTTGATTATCGAGTCTCAGAATGGTATCGGTGATATCTTGTTTAGTGCGATCAAATAATGGTACATCTTTAACGATATCTAATGCACGCTTAATATCTTGATTAGATGTAACAAACTCGTTACGATGTTGTGTCTCATGTTTACGATGATAAGCAGTTGAATTTTCTTGTTTAAGTTCAAAATGAGTCTCTGTTCTTCCAATTAATTTATCTAAAGAATCGTCTAAATGGATATAGTAATGTTTGTAGTTGTGGGATGTAAGCGAATCCTTTAATGTGTTAAGTTCAATGTATCTATCATATTCATACCTATCTTCATTTTCATCACTCGATAATTCATTAACTTGTACATGATTGACAGCTTCTTCAAATAGTGGTGTTGACTCATTTTCTATTTTTTTATTCAAAGCTTTTATAACTTCATCTGAAAATGTTAAAACGTATGTGTTGCTAATGCTCGTTTGAGTTTGATATAGCTCTGATATAAGTGACGGAACGACGTCATATTCTTGATTTAGTATTTTTTCATTCACAGCATGTTTATTTATGAATCTAGTTAAAAATGACATATCTTCACGAAGTGGTTGTCGTACTTGTTGATTAACTTTCTCTTGCAATTGAGTGGTCGCCTCATTAAGTCGTTTGATTTGTTCTTCTTCTTTTTTCTTCCTTTTATTAAAAAATCCATTCACTTTAAAATCAGTTGCCATGCTTTCTAAATAATTCCGTAAAGATTCACGCATATCGTACGTCATGATATAAGCATTATCTAATATATCTTTACGCTTCTGTTTTAAATAATTAAATAATTGATTAGAGTCATTGAGCAATTGTGCTTCTGCGCTGACTTCTTGATTTTGTTGAAATTGAATATATGCTTCCTCGAATTGTTCTTCATTAATTTGAAGGGTGTCAAGAATAGATTGCATTTCATTTTGAATGTATATGTATTGTGCGTCGGTAATGAATTGAATTGTTCTATTAACATAGTCTTCTGTTGATTCACGATGTTGATCCATAAATACTAGAAAATTTGAAAGTTTGTCAATTTCATTCTGTGGATGATCAAACTTTGAAACGTAATAAGTATCTTGAAGTTTGATATCCCAGTCTTTGATTGATTTTTCGACTCTTGATTTAAAAGTTTCAAATGTAATTTCTTCTTCATTATGTTTATCAATCTGATTAATCACAAAAATAATTGGTATACCAACTTCATTAATACGTTTCATAAATTTAAAGTTCAACGCTGATTGGACATGATTATAGTCTACTGTATAAAACAACAAGTTACTTGTATACATAAATTGCTCTGTACTCGACTGATGCGTTGCAACGTTAGAGTCAACACCCGGTGTATCTTGAAATGTAAACCCTAGATTAAATTTGTTTGATGGAAAATTAATTTCTATCGATTCTACATCGACATTTTGTCGATTCATTTGTTTAACATCGTTGTACGTTTTTAATTTTGTATATTGTTGTTGCGTAAGATTGGCAATGATTTCGTCTTCCTTGGCTACTGAAACGATAGCTGTATTGCTCGTTGTTGGTACTGGAGAACTTGGTAGTATATCTTGTTCTAATAACAAATTAATTAACGTTGATTTTCCAGCTGAGAAATGTCCTACAAATGTTGCGGTGTATTGATTTAAATAAACTTTTTTTATTACTTGATTAATGGTATTAATTAAAGGTCTGTTATTAGATTTTTCCAATTCTTTTTTTAATTTATATAAAGTATCTAATTGTTCATTTATTGCCATAAGTATTACCCCTTTAGTTCAGTGATAAATCACAGAATTTTTACTCGATTAAAGTAACAAAATCAGAATTCAAAATTATTTGAAAGGTAAATTAAATTTAAATGAAAAGTATCTGTAGCTAAATGATTATTGTGACTTTCATCAAAGATATTAGAAGTATAATAAATGAATTCTATCTTGTTTTTATAATTGAATGAAAGATAATCCCCTGTTTGAATTTAAGTAATATTGTACAATTTATTTTATGATAATTAGCAATAAATTCAAAAAAATAAGGCAGCCATGATGACTTGCCCTAAATTTAAGCTTATTTATCTATTTCAAATTCTATCATAATATTGATTGAAAACCCATGCATGTAGATACAAACTTTATACTAATTGAACCAAGCAGGTTTATTACCTTCTGTATTAGGTTTATTCACACCAATATTTTCTTTAGAGTGTAGTTCTGGGTTTTTGGCAATTTGTACTGCTAAAGATGCTACACTTTTACGTGATACTTCAGTACCTTTAAATGTTTCGTTCTTTGCTGTGATCTCATATACATTTTCATTTTTATCTGTAAGCCAGCCTGGACGTATTATTGTGTAATCTAAATCTGAATTTTCTATAATATCAGATGCTTTGCGGTAGCGATTCAATTTTTCGCCAAATTGTTCTTTATTCCATTGATTGAATGGTTCTGGTAGTTCATCATAAATACCAGGAGCTGCTACAAAAATCAGTCTCTTAACATTTTTGTTATCCATGGCTTTTACGATAGTTTCAGCTTGTTTATCAAGTGATCCCGATAAACTTGCAAAAACAACATCAACATTGTTTAAAGCACTTTCTAAATCCTCAATATTTTTAGCGTCTCCCTCATAAACTTTAATTCTATTAGAGGCGTAATCAGGTATACGATGCGCATTTCTCAAAAATAAATCAACATTAAATCTTGAGTTCTCTAGGAAAATTTTTGTCGCTTCGATAGATACTCTACCATTTGCGCCTACAATCAAAACAGTCTTCATATTTAAAAGCCCCTTTCTAATTAAAATATGATACATTTTTAGTATATGACTTATTTTTTAATAAAATTAAACACTCCTATTTAACTGTACTACAGTCAAGATAAGAGTGCGAATAAATAGTACTTGAATAATTACTATAATTACACAAGTATTATAAAATGTAAAATTTAATTTTTATTACTTTGCTTTTTACCCCAATACTGATAGTACGTACATTCAATATACCCGTTGAACAACTTACGTCTTTTAGTCGCTTTTCGATTAACTAAGTATTCAAATTCTTTGTTACTTGTTAATATGTAGGCCGATAAATGAGGATGTTGTTTCAAAAGTGTACCTATATAACGATACATTTCTTCAACTTCTTCACGATCTCCAATTCTTTCACCATACGGTGGATTGCCAACAAGTGCTACAGGCTTGTCGGTATCAATAGACAAAGTATTCACATCTTTAACATTGAACTGTATGATATCTCCGAGACCAACTTCTTCTGCATTACGTTTTGCAATTTCAATCATTTCTGGATCAATATCAGAAGCATATACTTGTATGTCTTTATCATAGTCAGCCAATTGATCAGCTTCATCACGAAATTTGTCATAAATATTAGGTGGCATCATATTCCATTGTTCAGATACAAAATCCCTATTAAAACCAGGTGCAATATTTTGTGCAATAAGACATGCTTCAATAGCAATGGTGCCTGAACCACAGAAAGGATCAATTAAAGGTGTGTTACCATTCCAATTTGCTAAACGAATGAGGCTTGCTGCCAATGTTTCTTTAATGGGTGCTTCACCTTGAGCAATGCGATAACCTCGCTTGTTGAGTCCAGAACCAGCAGTATCAATGGTCAATAATACATTATCTTTTAATATTGCTACTTCTACAGGATATTTGGCGCCTGTTTCACTTAGCCATCCTTTTTCTTGATGAGCATGCTTAAGTCGTTCTACTATAGCCTTTTTAGTAATTGCTTGGCAGTCAGGTACACTATATAATGTTGATTTTACACTCCGCCCTTGAACCGGGAAATTACCTTCTTTGTCAATTACGGTCTCCCATGGTAATGACTTTGTTTGCTCAAATAATTCGTCGAAAGTAGTAGCATTGAATCGACCCATTACAATTTTTATTCGGTCTGCGGTACGTAACCATAAGTTACATCTAACAATAGCACTTTCATCACCTTCAAAAAAGATACGACCGTTTTCTACTTGTGTATCGTAACCTAATTCTTGTATTTCTTTAGCTACAACTGCTTCTAATCCCATTGGACATACTGCTAATAATTGAAACATGACCGAGTCTCCTTTTAATTTATTGAATCAATATATGTATAATTTTAATATTTATAAGTATTAATTAATTTGATTTTGAAGCGGAAAACCATAAATGTAAAGTGTATATTGTAATAAATTATTCTAAATCAATTATGATTTCAATTAAAAAAGCTCTCCATAATTGGGAGAGCTAAACTAGTGATGATATTTCTGTAAGCCATGTTCTGTTCCGTTGTACTCATAATGTGTACTAGTTACACTGGTACGTCGGTGGTAACCATCTGTCTACATATTTTTACTTTCGCGTAAAAATCGTCTCGTCTATACGTTGAATTCCGCTAAACAAGTGCTCCTACCCAATTTGGATTGCTCACTCGAGGGGTTTACCGCGTTCCACCTTTTATATTTCTATAAAAGCTACGTCACTGTGGCACTTTCAAACTATTCTAACCATATCCAATGACTTAGGTTATTTCATTGCCGTCAAATTAATGCCTTGATTTATTGTTTCATCAAGCACGAACACTACAATCATCTCAGATTGTGTGAGCATGGACTTTCCTCTATATTGCTATAGCGATTACCCGAAATATCACTTTTGAGATTATAACATAATTTTAAGTATAAAGTCATAAAATTTATACGAAATAAGTAAAAATTTTATTTGCCGAATACTGCTTTTTCAAGGTTTGAAATACGTTTTAAAATATCTACATTATTTGAAGCACTGCTTGAATTATTTGAAGAAAAGTTTTTATTGTCTTGTGGTCTTGATGTAGCAACACGTAATCTTAATTCCTCAAGTTCTTTTTTTAATTTGTGATTTTCTTCAGAAAGCTTTACTACTTCATTGTTCATATCCGCCATTTTTTGATAATCTGTAATGATATCATCTAAAAAAGCGTCTACTTCTTCTCTTCTATAGCCTCTTGCCATAGTTTTTTCGAAATCTTTTTCATAAATATCTTTCGCTGATAATTTTAATGAAACATCTGACATCTTTTTTTCCACCTCATTCGAAACTTTGATCTTGAGACCACTGCAAGTCGTTGATGAAGTCAGTGAGTTCATCAAACGTCACAATATCACAAGTATAGTTTGTTTTTTCCATAAATTCAACTAACATAGCCTTAAAGTATTTAGGGCTTGCCTCTTGTTCATCATCATAAATTAAAATAGTGTAATCGGTATGATCAAGCATGAATTGATCTGCTTGTTTAAATTGATAGGCACCCATATACTCAGTGTGATGAATGCTTTCAGTAAAATCGGCTTGTTGTATAATATTTGTATACTTAGCTTGATTCTTATCATTCCATCGTTGTGTATGACCTATAAATGGCGTAATTATACCTAGTTTAATATCTGGGAAGTCTTTTTTTAGTTCAATCACTACTTCAGCAGACCATAATTCTATACCCATTTGTCCTTGTATCAATACCCACTCTAAACCTTCATCTAAAAGATGTTTTAATTTATGAGCTATAAATTGCTTTAAATAATATACTTCTGGCGCATCGTCTTTATAGATATTCAGTTCAAAAGATTTATAACCAGTAATATAAACAGTTTTAACCATTTTTTTCCTCACTAAACATAATTCGATAAAATATTTTTTAAATCGTACTGGGCACTTTTAAGTTTTTCGACAAATAATTTACGGCTCGTTCTAGGAAAATGACAATCTACAGAAAGCTTTTGTATATTTAATATCAATATATCTAACTTTTGTTGGCTCATATATTGTGTTTCTGTAATGCTTTTTGAGTAACAGTTGAGTGCCTCTAAATGATTATCAATATTTTTGACATAGGGTTCAACATCTTTATAAAAATCGAATGAACCGCCATTAATTTTTACATGTTGATACCTATAATTCATTTCATCAATATCCTCTAACAATTGTTTAATGATTTGATACATTTAGATGCCTCCTACTTAATTAATTTAACATATTATAAATCCGAAAGTCATGGAAATATACATAGAGTAAAAAATTAGAAAATGATATTTTTGGTTTGTTAAATTCTATTAGTAATACTAAATAAAAAAATATGAAATTTATGGAATTTTATTAACTTGAAGATTACATTTATCTTTCATTTATGAAAGAAATCGTGACAGATTGGCATAAGCAAGTTAAAATAGTGATTGATGTATGTTTTCTTTGTGACATATACATTCAAATACGATAGTTTGTTTTAATTTTATAATTTTAAATAATCATTTAGTATAAAATAGGAACAAACTTGTGTGGTGAATTATGATGAATTATCCAAATGGTAAACCATACTCTAAAAATAAGCCTTTGGACGGACGTAAGAGTTCGCCATTTTCAAGTAATATTGAATATGGTGGACGAGGTATGACACTAGAGAAAGATATTGAACAATCGAATACTTTCTATCTTAAAAGTGGCATAGCAGTTATTCATAAAAAGCCGACTCCGGTTCAAATAGTTAATGTTCACTATCCGAAACGTAGTAAGGCTGTAATAAATGAGGCTTATTTTCGCACTCCTTCAACAACTGATTATAATGGTGTCTATAATGGATATTACATTGATTTTGAAGCTAAAGAAACTAAGAACAAAACTTCATTTCCACTCAATAATATTCATGCACATCAAGTAGAACATATGAAAAATACATATCATCAAAAAGGAATTGTCTTTTTAATGATACGTTTTAAATCACTTGATGAAGTGTATCTTTTACCCTATTCAAAATTTGAAAAATATTGGCAAAGATACATTAATAATATTAAAAAGTCGATAACTGTTGAAGAAATTCGGAAAAATGGTTACCATATTCCTTATCAATATCAACCAAGATTGAATTACCTCAAGGCAGTTGATAAGTTGATATTAGATGAAAGTGAGGACCGCGTATGACGGAAAATAAAGGGTCTTCCCAACCTAAAAAGAACAACAATGGGAAGTCCAATGGAAAAAAGAATAGGAATGTAAAGAGAACGATTATTAAGATTATAGGTTTTATGATTATTGCCTTTTTCGTTCTATTGCTACTCGGTATCTTGTTGTTTGCTTATTATGCGTGGAAAGCTCCAGCATTTAGCGAATCAAAATTAGATGATCCAATTCCAGCAAAGATTTACGATAAAAACGGAGAACTTGTAAAAACACTTGATAACGGACAGCGACATGAACATGTGAATATCAAAGATGTTCCTAAAGACATGAAAAACGCTGTTTTAGCTACTGAAGATAACCGTTTCTACCAACATGGAGCATTAGATTACAAACGTTTATTTGGTGCCATTGGTAAAAACTTAACAGGTGGATTTGGTTCGCAAGGTGCGTCTACACTTACACAACAAGTTGTAAAAGACTCATTCTTGACACAACAAAAATCTATCGGTCGTAAAGCACAAGAAGCTTATCTTTCTTATAGATTAGAACAAGAGTACAGCAAAGATGAAATATTCCAAGTTTACATGAATAAGATTTATTATTCGGATGGCGTTACTGGAATTAAGGCCGCCGCTAAATATTACTTCAACAAAGATATGAAGGATTTAAATTTAGCTGAAGAAGCTTATCTAGCTGGTTTACCTCAAGTTCCTAACCTTTACAACATTTACAACAATCCTAAGGAAGCTAATAATCGTAAAGATACTGTGCTTTATCTTATGCATAAACATAACCGTATTAATGATAAACAATATGCGGATGCGAAGAAGATTGATCTTA
The DNA here is from genome assembly GCF_001837075.1 of Staphylococcus sp. HMSC063F05. Taxonomy (NCBI): domain Bacteria; kingdom Bacillati; phylum Bacillota; class Bacilli; order Caryophanales; family Staphylococcaceae; genus Staphylococcus; species Staphylococcus sp. HMSC063F05. The sequence goes on along the minus strand of NZ_KV831328.1, from coordinate 143,521 downwards.
AAGCTAACTTAGTTGAACGTACTAAAAAAGAACGTCAAGTCACTGGAAATGAAAAAAATCCTGAGTATGATTCTTACGTTAATTTCGTTCAATCTGAATTAATGAATAACAAGTACTTTAAGGATAAAAATTTAGGTTCAGTTCTTCAAAGTGGTATAAAAATTTATACTAATATGGATAAAGATGTTCAACAAACGTTACAAGATCGAATTAACAATGGTTCTTTCTACAAGAATGAAGACCAACAAGTTGGTGCAACAATTCTAGATAGTAAAACTGGTGGATTAGTTGCGATCTCAGGTGGACGTAATTATAAAAATGTTGTTGAAAGAAACCAAGCTACTGACCCTCACCCTACTGGTTCATCATTAAAACCTTTCTTAGCTTATGGACCTGCAATAGAAAATATGAAGTGGTCAACAAATCATGCGATTCAAGACGAATCATCATATTGGGTAGATGGTTCTCAATTCAAGAACTATGATACGAAAGGCCATGGAACAGTTTCTATCTATGATGCATTGCGTCAAAGTTTCAATATTCCAGCTTTAAAAACTTGGCAACAAGTTAAAAGTCAAGCTGGTAATGATGCACCTCAGAAATTTGCATCTAAATTAGGATTGGATTATAGTGGCAAAATTGGACCTTCTGAAGTATTAGGTGGATCTTCATCAGAATTCTCACCTACTCAACTAGCTTCCGCTTTTGCAGCAATAGCAAATGGTGGTACTTATAATAACGCGCATTCAATACAAAAAGTTGTTACTCATGAAGGAGATACAATTGAGTATGAACATACGAGTCACAAAGCTATGAAAGACTATACATCATATATGTTAGCTGAAATTCTTAAAGGTACATTTAAAGCATATGGTTCGGCTTATGGACATGGTGTGTCAGGCGTAAACATGGGTGCGAAAACTGGTACTGGTACGTATGGACAAGAAATATACGAAAAGTATAATTTACCTGATAATGCTGCCAAAGATGTTTGGATTAATGGTTTCAGTCCAGAATATACTATGTCGGTATGGATGGGCTTCAATAAGGTTAAACAATATGGAACAAATTCATTTATCGGTCATTCAGAACAAGATTATCCACAATACTTGTATGAAGATGTGATGTCTAGTATCTCATCTAAAGATGGTGAAGATTTCAAAAAGCCTAATGATGTACAAGGAAGTTCACCGGACAGTCTATCTGTATCAGGTCATTCTGATAATAATACTACTAACCGTAGTGTTCATGGAAGTAGCGATACATCTTCTTCATCAAATGGTGGCTCTAACTCAGCATCAAGTGGAAACAACTCGAATAGTTCGAATGGTACCAGTCAAGGTAACTCAGGCAATGCATTTACACGTCTGTTCAATTTAAACTCTATATTCGATTATAAAGTTTCATAAATAAATAAACTTAAAGCTCCAATTTCAAGAAAATGAAATTGGAGCTTTTTCTGTCTTAGAAAAGTAAATTTAGCATGTGCAATAATAATCTAAGTTCTCTAGTTATTAATTAATTTGATTAACTACATTGTATGTGAAGTGTAAATGTTGATATAGGTATAAAATCGAATAATTAAAATTAAGTATAATTTATTTTTGTTGACGTTGCTTTCTAATTAGATAAGATGCATTCATTTTTATTAATTCTGATTTCAATGTTTTCATTTGACGATAGCCCATAAAATGGTGTTTACGTGCAACCATATAATGATAGCGTTCATCAAAATTCATTGGAACTACTGGATATGTATCGAGTTGATTAAAATGAATTTCATCTATGTTATTTATTTGTTTAAAATAATTAATAATTAAATCGAAATAACTATCTAAAAGTTCCCTAGCTTCTGGTGTTTTGAGTTGTTTATTACTTGCTAGTTGATCAAGTTGGTCCTCTATATGATTGAAATCCTGTTTTTCAATCATATCATCACGCCTCCTTTATCTTTGCTTTATGTCGTTTTTGTCCTTCTCTACAATCATTTAACAGCGGACATATCTCACATTTAGGTTTTCTAGCAAGACAATGATATCTCCCAAAAAATATTAATTGATGATGGCTTTTATTCCATCTATCTCTTGGGATAATATCACATAATCGATCTTCTACTTGTCTTACACTATCTTTCCAACGATTAATTCCCAAACGTTTAGAAACTCTCTCAACATGAGTATCGACAGCTAAAGAAGGTTCTCCAAATGCGACACTCATTACAACATTTGCTGTTTTACGCCCCACTCCAGCTAGACTCTCTAATTCTTTATGTGTTTGTGGGATTTGACCATTAAATTGTTCAATTAAAGAGTGGCATAATTTTTTTATATTTTTGGCTTTATTGCGATATAATCCAATAGAGCGTATATCATTTTGTAATTCTTCATCACTCACATTTAAATAATCTTCAGGTGTTCGATATTTTCTAAATAATGATTGAGTGACACGATTGACTAGATTATCAGTACACTGTGCTGATAATAATACAGCTATTGTAAGATCGAATGCATTTCTATGGTTTAATTCGCATTCTGCATTAGGAAACATATCTGCTATAACGTCAATCATTTGTAATGCTTTTTTCTTACTTATCATTAGGATTCTCTCCATTCAACCAGTCAAATTTAGGCACCTTTTTAACAACATGTTTCATTTTTGGTTTGTTAAACTGTTCTCTTATTTTCTTTGAATCGTCAACTGTTTTCACATTATTCTTTTTCCAATTTAATAAAATACGATCAATATATTTAAAACTAAGTTTATTTTGGCTAAGTGCCTCATCAAGAGCGGCTTGTATAACTGATAAGTCATGGTGATCGACATCAATCCACTGATTTAATGTTTCAATTTCATACGGCGATAGTGGTCTGCCGAACGATTGCTCAACTATCTGAAACAATTGCTTAAACTGCTCTTTTTTATCTTGTTCCTCATGTTTTAAGTATTGATGTTTTAATAATTGATTTAATTTGTGATAGAAGGGATCCAAATTCATGTATTCAGTGAATTTACCTTCTTCGTCTTTACTAACATTGAGTTCTAATAATTCTCTTTGAATTAAGTTTTGTATTACGGAAGTAATTTGACGAGGTTCCATAGTTGATCCTTTTTGAAGAAATTCAATAGAAGGTTGCTTATTAGAAGTTTCAGATGCATATAAAAGTTTTATCAAAATAACTAAATCTTGTTCATCCAAACCTAACTCTGAATAATGATCAAACAATTCTCGTCTTATAACAACAGGTCTTGTTTTTAATTGAATTAGATCCATAATATTACTACCTCCTATTTAAAATGAACGTCCAGCCTTAAAGTGACTGGACGTTTCAAAATGGCATTTTGAACATAAATATGAATAATCAATTATGGATATAAGCGATTAAGTAAACGTGGGAATGGGGATGTTTCACGAACATGTTCAACTCCAGAAATCCAAGCTACTGTTCGCTCTAAGCCTAAGCCAAAACCACTATGTGGTACGCTACCATAGCGACGTAAATCTAAATAATAGCTATAACTTTCCTCATCCAATTCGTGCTCATTAATGCGTTGTTCTAATAATTCTAAATCATTAATACGTTCGGAACCACCAATAATTTCACCGTAACCTTCAGGCGCAATTAAATCAGCACATAATACTGTATCTTCATTGTCTGGATTTGGTTGCATATAGAATGGTTTAATTTTAGTTGGATAATTTGTAATGAATACTGGTAAATCATAGTGATTAGCGATGGCTGTTTCATGAGGTGCACCAAAGTCTTCACCCCATTCAATATCATCGAATCCCTCTTTTTTCAAGAATTCGATAGCATCATCATAAGAAATTCTAGGGAAAGGTGTAGCAACTTTTTCTAGTTTAGTTGTATCTCTATCTAAAGCTTTGAGTTCTAATTGGCAATGATTTAAAACAGATTGAACAATGTGAGACACATACTGTTCTTGTATTTCTAAGCTTTCTGCATGATTTGTAAAGGCCATTTCTGGTTCAATCATCCAGAATTCAATTAAATGACGGCGTGTTTTAGATTTTTCTGCACGAAAAGTTGGGCCAAATGAAAAAACACGTCCGTGAGCCATTGCGGCTGCTTCCATATACAACTGCCCACTTTGTGATAAGAATGCATCTTCATCGAAATATTTTGTATGGAATAACTCACTTGTTCCCTCTGGTGCACTTGCTGTTAAAATAGGTGGATCAATTTTAGTGAAGCCATTTTCATTGAAAAACTCATATGTTGCACGGATAATTTCATTTCTTATTTTCATGACAGCATGTTGTTTTTTTGAACGTAACCATAAGTGACGATGATCCATTAAAAATTCTGTTCCATGATTCTTTGGTGTAATAGGATAATCGTGTGCTTCATGTACAATTTCGATTGATTTAACTTGCATTTCGTAGCCTAAATCAGAACGATTATCTTCTGTAATCGTTCCTGTGATGTATAAAGATGATTCTTGAGTTATATCTTTTGCTAGTTGAAATGTTTCTTCATCTACTTCAGATTTTACTACTACTCCTTGCATAAATCCTGTACCATCGCGTAATTGTAAAAACGCTATTTTACCACTTGAACGTTTATTAGTTAACCAAGCACCAATTGTTACTTCTTGGTTAAGATGTTTTTTCGCTTGTTTAATCGTAGTTTTCATAACCAAACTCCTATATTTTTCTTTTTAAATACTTATTTATTTTAACAAAATATGTCTTTAACTTCTACAAGTTGAGTAACTGGAATCATTCGATATTATTTATTATATATTTCTAAAACGTTAGCTTTTACTCTCATTATCGATAGACCTCTGTATTTGATTCAGTAATTTATTAAACTGTTTAATATTACCTTTTCGTTGTTTAAAATGTTCTAGTGATTGAGCAAAAAAGCTTTTATATGTGCTATTTACTAGTCGATCATCAAATGACACAATAAGTCCTTTGTCGTCTTCGTGTCGAATAAGACGTCCAAGACCTTGTCTAAACCTTGTTACAGCATCAGGTAATACATAATCTTTAAAAGTTGATGTGAATTCAGAATCCATAAGCCAGTATTTAATATTATGTTTATTCATAAATGGTAATTTAGCTATCATTACACATTTAAGGCCATTGGCTTGAAAATCAAAACCTTCAAAAAATGTTGATGTTCCAAGAAGTATAGATTTATCAAAGTTATTAAATTGTTGAACAATTTTATAATTTTGGTTTTGTTGTTGGGTTAAAATGACATAATCTTCTAACTCAGGTAATTCATTTAACAAATCTTGAACCATATGCATCATTTTATAGCTTGTAAATAAGACAAGACATTTCGACTGTGTCACTGTGATGTATTCAACAATATAGTCTACAATTGAAGCTACATAATCGTCTAAATTTTTATAATTGTACGTTTCAACATCATTGGGCACAAAAACATTTGTATGGTTGGATGATGTTAAAGGTGTTGAAATTTCAAATGTATTAAAGTCTATATCTTCATTAAACCAATTTTGAAATGCTTTAAATGAGTGATTGAAAGTTAATGTGCCAGATATAAATGTAAGAGACTTAAATTTTTCGAGTACTTGTTTCGTCAAGATATCTTTAACATCATAATCCTTGACTAAGAGTCGGATTGTTGATTTTTGTGCTAAATTTTTAATTGAAATAAAGCTTGTATGATGATCTTTTATACTTTGTTCGATAAGTTTAAATTTGTCATGTAAGTATAATAATTGTTTCCGTACAGACTTGATTGTTTTGTGATTCATTCCGTTAAAAATTTCTATCGTTTTATTTAATTTATCTATGATTGCACGTAAATCTTTTAAAATCTCACCCGTTTCAAAGTCATAAACGTAATGATACTTATGAATGTCATCATCATAAACGTCTGATGTTTGAATAATATTATAAATTGTAGTGAATAGTTGCTCATTTAAATCATGTAACTCATTGATATTTATTTTCAGTCCAAAAACGTCTATAGGTGCAATATCTAGTTTCTCTAAAATACGTTGTTGCTCAAGTTTGTCTACTGCTTTAAGTAGTTTTTCATTTTCATTTTTGCCAATAAGTCCTAATTGATATTTAACATCTGAATAATTTAAATCATTAGTAACTTGATTTAGCGCATAGTCAGGCAATCTATGTGCTTCATCGATGATGCAATCATCAAATAGTTGATATATAGTGTTTTCACTGTCTGAATGAATTAAGTGCGCATGATTAGTGATACCAATTTGTATGTTTTGAGCATTTCTTTTTATATAATTATAATAATGGATATCATGACGAACTGGAACGTATGTTTCAATTTTTTGGTCAACATACATTTTTTGTCCACCTTTAAGATTTAATTCCTGTATGTCCCCAGTATTTGTTTCAGTTATCCAAATAAGTAACTGCATTTTAAGAATACTTACTTCATAATTATTTGTATCGTCTTTAAGAATTTGGCTGATAAGACCAAGAGATATATAATCATTTTTACTTTTGATTAATGACGCGTTAATTTTAAAATCTAAAACATCATTGAGTAATGGTATGTCTTTCTCTAATAGCTGACTTTGTAATAATTTTGTATTTGTTGAAATCATTACATGACGACCGGTCTCAATATTATACATTGTTGCTGCAAGCAGGTAAGCAAGAGACTTTCCACTACCCAAAGGAGCTTCAATCATTGCCTTATCACTATGCATCAACTGATCAAGTATAATTTCGGCTAGGTATAACTGTTGTGGCCGATATGTAAGATTTAATGATTGAGTGACATTTTTATATAAATCTTTTAAGGTACCATCAAAATTGACAGCCGGTTTTTTTAAATCAATTTGTTTACGGTAAATAATTTGTTCAAATTGTTCAAATTGGTTGTTAGGCGGTTTAGTTTGATAATTTCTAACCATTTCAAACAAAATATGATAAAGATCATACTTGAGATTTTTACTTAAATAGTACAGTTGTTTTTGTGTATCTAAATGCAATTGCTCGAACTTCTCAAAAGCTTTAATCATCAATTTAGCAGTTGTTGTTGCATCTTCATCTGCTCTATGTGCATTATTTAATGGTATATGATGAGATTCAGCCAATGCACTTAACTGGTAGCTTTTGTCTGTAGGGAATGCGATTTTAAACAATTCTAAAGTATCCATTACTCTTTTAGGTTTAAATTGAATATTACATTTTTCAAAAGCTTTTTTTATAAAATTAAGATCAAATGAGATATTATGTGCAACAAAAACACAGTCTTTGATAAGTTGATAAATGTCATCTGCGACCTCATTAAAATAAGGTGCCTGTACTAACATTTCTTCTTCTATAGAAGTTAAGGCTTGGATAAACGGTGGAATTTCTAAATCGGTACGTATCATTGAATGGTATGTATCAATTACTTGATTCTGACGCACAAACGTAATACCAATTTGAATGATTTCATCATAATCCAGTTGATTTCCAGTTGTTTCTAAATCAACAACTGCAAATGTTGCTATTCCCATAATGTCCGCTCCTCATTTTTGTGTTTATAAATCTATATCTGCACTCATAAGTCGATGTAATTGACCTTTTTCATCTTTAACAATAAGGAATCCATCTGAATCAATATCTATGGCTTCCCCCAAAAATTGATGATTATTTTCAGTGAATTTAAGTTGACGATGCCATATATTTGTAGCGTGAATATATTCTTCTCGAATTGACTCAAAAGTTTGATGTAAAAATTGATCAAAGCGATGTATAATTTGAGTTAATAATGCAGTTAAAAAAGTATATCTATTAATTATACTATCGGAATGCATGCGTATACTTGTTGCTTTATCTTTAATATCCTCGTCAAAATCACTTTCAACATGATTCATATTTATACCTATACCACAAATTATTGCTTCTATTTCATCATAATTTGCAACCATTTCAGTTAAAAATCCGCAAATTTTTTTATTACCAATATATATATCATTTGGCCATTTAATTGTTACACGTTCGTTCGAAAATTGTTGAATAGCATCTCTAATACCTAAAGCAATAAATAAATTAAATTTAGGTATCATAGAAAAAGGTACGTCAGGTCTTAGCACTAGTGACATCCATAAGCCTTTTCCTTTAGATGATTCCCAATTACGATTGAATCTACCTCTACCTTCGGTTTGTTCATCGCTCAAAATTAAAAAAGTATCTTTATTTCCAACGAGTGCTCTCTTTGCTTTTAATTGTGTTGAATCTACAGTGTGATAAACTTCTAGATGATTAAAAAGGCCAAGTTCATCGAGAATAGGTTTTACAATACCGCTATACCACTGATCAGGTAATGAATTCAGTTGATGGCCTTTGTGGTTTATTGACTTGATATCACAACCATCTTCTTTTAATAGGTCAATAACTTTTTTGACACCTGCTCTAGAAATATTGAGTTGATCGGCAATATATTGCCCTGATATGTAATTTGATTGATGTTCATACAACATTCTAATGACGTCTTGACTATATTTTGACATGTGCATCCACCCATTCTAATATTTCTTCTTTAGTGTTGACTATTTGATTTGATATGACTGCGATTTCTATTTCTCTAAGTGTATCTTTTAGCCATGGTCCTGAATTTTTATTCGTATGATTGAGTATATCTTTACCATTTATTGCCAATTCTTTTCTGCAATGGATAGGTAATTTTTCATTTGCTTCGCGAATACTTATTTCATTAATGATTAAATGATTGGCTGTTGTAAGCCCATTTTGTTTAAGCAAATGATGTAATGATAATAGGATTTCAATATCATTTAAATTGTAATCATATACTAATGTTATTAAAGATTGCTTTGACTGTATCTTAGGCAATGTTTGGATGAGTGTAACCCATTTTTTGATAGTTGCTTTTTCTTGATTGCTGATTTTCAAGGTGCTTAATTGTATATCTTTTGGTTGTTGGACGATTAAGATTGCAATCCAAAGTTCAAATGTGATGGGCTCATCTATATGAAGATGAGACATCTCAAATGATTTGAAAAAAGGTATATAATTAAATGCTTTCATGTTTTGCATGACTTCAAAACTTTGTTTAACATTGTTTCCCATGATAAGTTTTTTAAGCTCTACTACTACACGTTCAACGGATAAATATTGTATATCTGAAATCTGAGAAGACATTGCATGTAATGTGTCTGAATCAATTTGAAAATTAAGTTGTGATTGAAAACGTAATCCTCTAATGATACGAAGCGCGTCTTCTGAAAACCTTTCACTTGGTACACCAACAGTACGAATTACTCGATTGTTTATATCTTGTTGACCATTAAAATAATCATACAACCGGTAATTTAAATCCATTGCTATAGCATTCATTGTAAAATCTCTACGTTGAACATCTTGATATAAGTCTCTTACAAAATACACTTCACTTGGCCTACGATGATCGATGTATTCATCTTCAGATCTGAATGTAGTAATTTCATAATTGTCATTTTGAAAGACCACGTTGATCGTACCGTGTTCTTTCCCCACTGGTATGGTTTTATCGAATATAGATTCTATTTCGTCAGGCGTTGCACTGGTGGTAATATCAACATCATGTATAGGTCGTTGCATGATGTAATCACGTACTGATCCGCCAACGAAATAAGCCTTAAAACCTTTATTTTGAATCTTTTTTAAAATAGGTTTTGCTTGTTCAAATATCTCATGACTCATTGTTGTTCTCACCTTGTTCTAGCATCTTTCGATAATAGTTTTCATATTGGTCAGTAATTAAATCTGAACTAAATCTTGCTTCAATATCTTTCAGCATTTGTGATTGCATTTTTTGATATAACTCTGGATTTGATAAAAGTTTAATAGCATATTTTGCAGCTTGTGTACTATCCCCTATATCTACTATAAATCCAGTTTCTTCATGTCTGATGACCTCTTTAATACCACCTGCATGACTCCCTATAGGTAAGACGCCTGTTTTCATTGCTTCTAAGAGAGTTAATCCAAAACTTTCTTTCTCACTTAAGAGTAGTACTAAATCAGATAGTTGGTAGAATGCGCTTACGTCATTTTGTTTGCCTAAAAAGAGTACGTGTGTTTCAACATCAAGTTCTCGTGCTTTATGTCGCATATCGATTAATTCTGGACCATCTCCTAAAAGTATCAACTTGGATGGTATACTCTCATGAACTTTTGCAAATGTCTCAATCACTGTATCAATACGTTTTACTTTTCTGAAATTAGAAACATGTATCAATACCTTTTCTTCAGGTGAAATACCATAACAATCTTTTAATTCTTCATTATGCCGAGTTGGGAATTCATTTTCCCTTACAAAATTATATATAGGGATGATTTCCTTTTTAGTATTGATAATTTCATAAGTTTGCTGTGCTAGAGAATGGCTAACACTTGTTACAATATCACTTTGTTCTATGCCAAATTTTATCGCGTTTTGTAAAGTATGGTCATAACCTAACACAGTTATATCAGTGCCATGTAGTGTTGTCATAATTTTGACGTTTTTACCTGACATTTGTTTCGCTAATATACCACATACAGCGTGAGGTACAGCATAATGCATATGCAATATGTCTAAATCATATTCTTGTATAACGTCAGAAATTTTTGTACTTAATGTAATATCGTATGGTGGATATTGGAATACGGCATATTGATTGACTTCAACTTGGTGGAACGTCATGTTAGGTAAAGGTTTGCGTATTCTAAAGGGTATGTTTGAGGTAATAAAGTGAACTTCATGGCCACGTTCTGCCATTTTAATACCGAGTTCTGTAGCAATAATGCCAGAACCACCCATGGACGGGTAACACGTTATACCGATTTTCATTTGTGCCCATCCTTTCTTAAATTATTTTCTTTCAAAGCGATTTTTATCTCTTGTATTAAACTTATTCATCGTGTCATTAAAGCTTTCTGTCATATCTATGTTTAGAGAGTTTGCAATACACAGTAAAACAAATAAATTGTCTCCCAATTCAGCTTTAATTGTATTATCTTCTTCTGTATCTTTCTTTTTTTTCTCTCCAAAATGATGGTTAATTTCGCGTGCTAATTCTCCAACTTCTTCTGTCATTCTTGCTAGATTAGCAAGTGGAGAAAAATAACCAGCTTTAAACTGACTGATATAGTCATCAACTTCTTGTTGCATTTGCTCCATAGATTTCATATAGAAGTACTCCTTTATCGCTATTCTTATATAGTATATTACAAAATAAAGTGACTTGCATTTCAAGTGCAATGTTTAATATGGATTAAAAGATAGGATTTTGTCACGTATTCAAATAAAAAAAGGTAACCATTACAAATCCATTGTAATGATTACCAGGAACTGCGTTGTTATATATGATTAATCACTTGATCTTGCAATTAATATAATACGAGCAAGTTCAGCTAACGCAACTGCAGTAGATGCCACATATGTCATTGCTGCTGCAGATAAAACTTTTTTCGCGTGTTTGTATTCTTTCTCATTAACGATATTTAAAGCTGTTATTTGTTTCATCGCTCTTGAACTAGCGTTAAACTCAACAGGTAATGTCACGATAGAGAATAAAACTGCAAGTGACATTAAACCAGCACCAACCCATAGAACTGTAGAGCCAAAGACACTACCGAGAGCTGTTAAAACAATACCTACCATAATAATAATGTAGCTTAAAGAACTACCAATATTAGCTAATGGTACTAATGCTGTTCTAAATCTTAATGGTGCGTATCCTTGCTGATGTTGAATTGCATGTCCTACTTCATGGGCTGCAATTGCAGTACCAGCAACTGATGGTCTATCGTAGTTTGCAGGAGATAAACAAACAACTTTTTTATTTGGGTCATAGTGATCAGTTAAGAAACCTTCGCCTTTAACGACGTCAACATCGTAAATGCCATTAGCATGTAAAATTTCTTCAGCAACTTCACGACCAGTTTTACCGCTTGTGGATCTCACTTGTGAGTATTTTTCATAATTAGATTTAACTTTGTGTTGAGCCCACATTGGAATGACCATTAATATTACGAAATATATAATCATTGATATTAAAGACATTAAACTCACTCTCCTTTATTTTCATTTTACTGTCAAATTTGTCTTTAATCAAATGTTTTAACTTTCAACCACTTTTGTAATTTTAAAAATAAAATATACGAAATGATAGTGAGACTATAAGCCAATACCCCTACTTCAATTAAATGTTTGGCGATAAAATCATAGTAGGGATATTGTCCGTATATGTAATCTATTACGTCATTGATCGTCACCCATATGAAACTCATCAATCCAGCCAATTTAGATATTTTAAAACGAGGATAAAAATAGATAGCTTCTAATATCATAATTGCGTGAGAAATGAGCAACATAAGTCCGTTTATGGCAATATCATTCATTTTTATAAACATCAAAATATTCATAATTACAGCCCAACTACCATATTTAAATAGAGTTATAAAAGCTAAAGCGTCAATCAGGGCATAACGCTTATTAAATAGTATGAATAATAATGATAAACATAAAAATAATGTAGCAGTGGGACTATCTGGAACAAATAATTTAAAATAATTTGGTGTGTTAGCTAATTGACTACTATACCAATGATAACCGTATATCGTACCAAATATATTGCAAATTAAAATAAAAGAAATCAACCATTTTTGATAAAGTGAAGTTTCCCAAAGCCATTGATACATCTTAGTATGAACTACCTTTCATGTAAAGTTGATTGAATATCTTTTGATTTTAATACATTAAGTATTTGTGTGAGTTGATAAAAATAATCAGGTTCATTCATTTGTAAACTTAAATCAATATTGTTTTGTAAGGTTTGAATAATAAATGTTTGTTTTCTTTTATCCATAGAAATTGAATATAAGTCTTGTACATAAGATGAATAACTAGGTGAATGTATGAGCTGCATTAATATTAAATCATCTAAGCGAGATTCTCGGATGTGACAATTAGCAAAATGTATTTGTATATCTAATCTTAATGTATGATTTGCAATATAATTAAAAATTTGATTTGTATTAATATAAGATTTATTATCCTTGCTCAATTGAATTGCAGAAGCAGTTGCATCCACTTCTGCAATTTCTAAGGTATAATGATTATTGATTTTACTATTTACGAAATGTACATTATTTAGCTTATCTTGATTTGCCTTTAAATAATTTAATACCCACACAGTGATTCTTGATTTAAAACGATAGTTAAACAGAATATATTCTATAAAATTTTGTTTGATACGAATAAGAGAATCATTCATTTAAGTCACCAACTTATATTTGCAATCTCATTGACTCGTCATGCCAATTTTCATTGCTTGGATCAATTTCTAATAATTGATTTAAAATCAAAATTGCTTTTTCTTTTTGTCCAATTTCTAATAAATAGAAATAATAATCGCTTAAAAATTCAACTTGGGTTTGTAATGTTGGATATGCTAATTCAAAGAAATGTTGCGCTTCTTTATCTCGTTCTTCTTGACCGTATGCATATGCTAAATGCCACATGAAAATAGGGTCTAAATCTTCTTCATCTACATAAGTCAACAATTGTATAATTGATTCATAGTCTTCTTCATTACGATATAAATCACTTAAAATCAACAATGGTTCATGATATGCATTATCGACTTCTAAGGCTTGTTTTAGCAATTCTACACCTTCATTTGCATCTCCATGCTCAATTTCTAAGCTACCTGTAGAAACCATTAATTCTTTGTAAAATTGACTTAAACGTAATCCTTCCTTACCAGTTTCTATAGCATCAGGATAATTTTTTTCATTTTCAAATAGAGATTGAAGATAAAAATATCCTTGTATAAAATCAGGATCTTTTGAAAGTAATGTTTGCATAATTTTAATTGCTTCTTGAGTTAAATCGTTTTTTTCATAAGCAATTGATTTTTTAAAGTAATCTTCAGAATTCATCTCTTCTTCATTAATTTCATCAAATAAGCTAATAGCATCTGAATAATTACCACTTTGTAAACTACAATCTGCCATTCGCGAAAAAATATTTACTCCATTAACTTCATATTCACCAGTTTCTAATACTGTTTCATACTCTCTTGTAGCTCGTAAGTATTGCCCATCGTAGTATAATAGCTCTGCTAAGGCGAAGTGAATAATTGGATCATTAGGTTCAAGATCTAATGCTTCTTGCAATTTGTCAATTGCTACTTCTAACATATTTATTTGTTGGTATAAATCGGCTTCTAGCATCAACTTTTCGGTAGATGGTTCTACTTGTGCTAAATATTCAAGTGCTTCGTCAGTTTGGTTTTCAGACATGAGACCTTCGATAAAGTAAATGAGTAATTCACTTTCATCTGGGTATTTATGATACAACGTTCTAAAAACTTCTAACCCTTGAGGTGTAAGACCGAAATTATATAAAGTTTCACCAAGTATAAATAATGCATCATCATTGTTTGAACTCAATGCCTCATTTACTCGAGAATCTAAGTTTTCTATTTTTTGTAGATTGATATCGTCTATAAGTTTGTAGATATCTTCCATTGTTTATTTTCCCTCATTTTCTAAAAGCTTTAGTTTAGGTAAAAAACCTGGGAAGGAAACATTAACAGCGTCAAATTGCTCTATTTTGAGTGGTTCTGAACTAAGTAGTGAAGCTACAGCTAACATCATTCCTATACGATGATCTGTTTGACTATCTACAGTTGCATTTGATCTAAACTCTGATGGATGTATAATAAGTCCATCATGTGTGGGTTGTAAATTAAAACCAAGTAAATTTAGCATGTCTGCAGTAGTATCTATACGATTTGTTTCCTTCACTTTTAATTCTTCCGCGTTTTTGATAATACAAGAATTTGAAGCTTGTGTGCAAAGTAGTGCAATAACTGGTAATTCATCGATAGCCCTTGGAACTAAGTCGCCTTTAATTGTAACAGCATTCAAGTTCGGTGTATATTTTACATGTATTGATGCAGTTGGTTCTGCACCCTTGCTTACATTACTTAATTCAATGTTTCCTCCCATTTGTTTAACGATATCTATGATACCTGAACGAGTGGGATTAATGCCAACATTATGAATTGTAATGTCACTACCGGGCGTAATTAGGGCTGCGACTATGAAAAATGCAGCAGATGAGATATCTCCTGGAACATGAAAATCTCTAGGCTGTATATGTTCAATTGCATAAGGTATGGTTTGGATTGTTTTACCTTGAATTGATATAGGAATGTTAAAGTGTGCAAACAATGTTTCTGTATGATTTCTACTTACATCAAATTCTGTAAGTGTCGTGGCTTCTTTTGAAAATAGGCTAGCAAGTAAAATAGCACTTTTAACTTGTGCACTTGCAACTTCCATTTGATAATTTATACCTTTAATAGTTGAAGGCTTAATTATAAGTGGTGTGTAATTATTATCAATTCCAGATATATTAGCATTCATTTTTAACAGAGGTTTCATCACTCTATCCATGGGTCTTTTGCCTATAGATACATCACCAGATAACACACTTTCAATGCCTAATCCGCTTAAAAGACCTGCAAGTAACCGTGTAGTAGTACCAGAATTACCAGTATAGAGCACTTGGTGTGGCGTTATGAAATTTTGATATCCTGGTGAATTGATTATGATAGAATTGTCCTGCTCTTCAATTGTTACACCTAATAGTTTAAAGATATCCATAGTACGTCGACAATCTTCGCCCATTAAGGGTTCATAAATGGTTGATATGCCTTTAGCTAATGAAGCTAACATAATAGCGCGGTGTGTCATCGATTTATCACCGGGTACTTCTATTTCACCTTTGAGTGGTCCATTAATATTAATTATTTCACTGTTATTCATTTGATTCACCTACTTAAAATAAGATTGTAATTCCTCGAAAGCTGATAAAAGTGTATCCTTATCAACATGAGTGACAACTGGTTTCCCTAAATTTTTAAGTAAGACCATTTGAATACCATTGTAATCATTTTTTTTATCTAGAAGCATAAAATGGTAAGTATCTTCAAAATGAAGTTGTTTGATGATAGATAATGGATATTTAAGTTTTTTCATATAATTAATATAGTGTTGAATGTTATAATTTGTCTCGAACAAATGGTTCGCAACAATAAATTGATAAAGAATACCAATCATAACTGCATGACCATGAGGTATTTTATGCTCATATTCAATTGCATGACCGAATGTATGACCAAGATTAAGAAACTTTCTTTTACCTTTTTCTTTTTCATCTTCAACAACAATATTTAGTTTTGTTTTTATACCCTCAAATAAATAATAATCTAGATTTTTTAACGCTTGTAAAACTTTATTTGAGGTAAAATTAGATTCGATATTTTTTGTTGATTTCTCACCGTTTAATAAAGCGTGTTTATAGACCTCAGCATAGCCACTTAGTATTTCAGAATATGGTAGAGTTTCTAAAAAATCTAAATCATAAATGACAGCTTTGGGTCGATAAAAAGCACCAATTAAATTTTTACCATGCTCAGAATTAATTCCAACTTTACCACCTACACTTGAATCGTGGGCTAAAATAGTTGTCGGTACTTGAACAAATGATACTCCTCTAAGTAAAGTTGCAGCAATAAACCCTGCGAAATCTCCTGTTGCACCACCACCAATGGCAACAATACATGTTTGACGTGTTAATTGATGGCTTAGTAAATATTCAATAGTACGATGATAATGTTCGAATGATTTTGACGTTTCCCCAGAAGGGATTACGATACATTTAGCATCAAATTTTTGAGCCAAAGCTTCAAGTTTATCTACAAATAAATTATAGACTTGCTTATCTATAATAAAAAATCGTTGTTCTTCATTTTTAATGTATCTTTCTAAAGAGTTAATTGCGTGATGTTTAACGATGATGGGATAATTATCACTTGCATATGATGTTTTAAGTTCCATGCTTTCACCTCAATCATTCTAGGGTAATTAAAATTCTATGTTGAGTTGTCGACGCTCTTTAATTTGTGCTACGAGTTGGTCCATGTGGTTAGATTGAAACTCTTCGAGTACTGCTTTTGCTAACTCAAAAGCGACAACGTGTTCACATACTACGCTAGCTGCGGGCACTGCACAACTATCTGAGCGTTCTATAGTAGCTTTGAAGTCTTCTTTAGTATTAATATCAACTGAGTTTAGTGGTTTATATAAAGTAGGAATAGGCTTCATGACACCATTAACAATTATAGGCATCCCATTACTCATGCCTCCTTCAAATCCACCTAAGTGATTTGTAGCTCTAAAATAGCCTGAATCTTGATTATAATGAATTTCATCTTGAATTTCGCTACCAGGTTTTTCAGCTGCTTTAAATCCCTCACCAAAACTTACACCTTTGAAGGCGTTGATACTCACAACACCCTGTGCAATGCGTCCATCTAATTTACGGTCATAGTGTACATAACTTCCCACTCCAATAGGCATGTTTTCAGCCATTACTTGAACTACGCCCCCGATTGAATCTCCGTCTTTTTTCGCTTCATCTATTTTATCTCTCATTTGTTGCGCAATATTTTCGTCAATTACACGTACATCATTTTTATCTACATTATTTTTGAACATATCTACATCATATAAACCTTTGTCTTTAATACCACCAATTTCGACTACACGGCTATATAAGTGGATATCTAATTGTTCTAAAAGAATTTTTGAAACAGCACCCACAGCAACTCTTGCTGCTGTTTCTCTAGCAGATGAACGCTCAAGCACATTTCTTAAATCACGATGATTATATTTCATGCCACCTATAAGATCAGCATGGCCCGGTCTAGGTTTTGTAATGGTACGTTTCATATTTTCTCTTTCTTCATCACTAATTGGTGCGACGCCCATTATTTTTCTCCAATGAGTGAAATCGTCGTTAGTAACTACTAAAGTTATTGGACTTCCTAAAGTAAAGCCATTTCTGACGCCTGACACAATTTCTATAGTATCTTTTTCAATTTTCATACGACGCCCCCGACCATATCCCCCTTGACGTTTAAACATTTCCTTATTAATATCTTCAGCCTTAATTTCTAAATTAGCTGGTACACCTTCTATGATGACTGTAAGTTGTGGTCCATGTGATTCACCGGATGTAAGGTATCTCATGATCGCACGCCCCTTTCTATTCTTCAATACATTAAATTGTAATATGTTTAATATATTATCATATTCAATCACACAACATAAGTCAGTTAGACAAACAAGGAGATTTTTATTTTAGCAGTTATAAATATTTAAAAAAGAATAGCACCAAGATGATTGTTATGTCATAGTGACATTATACCAATTAAAGATCAGTCTATTAAAAAACTCAAAAGACCGAAATAATTAGATACATGATTGATATATTAAAAGTAGGTCATTACTTAATAATGAATGCTCAATTGTCAAAAGATAAAATTGCTATATAATCGAACAATATACGGTATTGCATCGTTAAATCCCTAGATAAAAAAATAAATAGACTAATTCAATAAGTATTATTTTAAGCAAATAAAATTTGGTTAATCATAAAAAATGCCTGAGACACAAATATGCGTCACAGACATTAATGGATAAAATGAATTTCATTATTTGATATTTTTATTATTCGTATAGCCAATCTTCTCTTGGTTCTTTATAATCAGCAATTTCGCTACTTGTAAACCATAATTTAACTTCACGTTGTGCTGATTCTGTTGAATCTGAACCATGTATAATATTACGACCTAGATTTAAACCATAGTCGCCTCGGATTGTACCAGGAGCTGCTTCGCTTGGATTTGTGCTTCCAATAATTTTACGAGATACAGCTACAGCATTTTCACCTTCTACTACCATAGCAAAAACGGGTGCAGAAGTAATGAATGAAATTAACTTGTCGTAGAACGGTTTTCCTTCATGTTCACTATAATGTTTTTCAGCTAGTTCCATAGGCACTTGCATAAACTTACCGCCAACAAGCTTAAGACCTTTCTTTTCAATGCGAGATATAATCTCACCAATTAAATTTCTTTGGACAGCGTCCGGTTTAATCATCAAAAATGTGCGTTCCACTTCGTGTGTCCCCCTGTGCATGTGTTTCATTCATTTTTATAAGTATGTAAAAAACTTAAAACATTGCAAGCTATAAAAATATCCTGCTACTTAGTATGGTAACAGGATAATGAAGCGCTTTCAACTTTTGTCACAAAACTTACTTATTTCGACTTCCCATTTTTTTAATAAGCTTTCTAAATAGTTCTTTATTAGGACCATCCTCTAATTCATCGATTAAATTGATTGCTTTATTTAAATACTTTTCACTTATTTGTTTTGATTGTTCTATGCTTTCGGACTGTCTAATTATTGTTATACAAGTTTCAAAGGCATGTTGAGGACTGTCAGGATTAAGTTGTGAAATTTTATCTTTAAAAGTCTTATTTTTTCGCATTTCTAATAGTACAGGTAATGTAATATGACCATTCATAAGGTCACTACCAACCGGCTTACCAAGTTTCTTTTCAGAACTAGTAAAATCTAGCACATCATCTATTATTTGGAAACTCATACCTATATAATGTCCGATCATTTTTAATTTACGAATAACGTCATTTGACGCATTGGAAGTAATCGCACCAACTTGTGTAGACAGTTGAATAAGAAGTGCTGTTTTACGGTTGATACGACGTAAGTAATTAGTAATTGTTTGATTGCTATTAAATTGATCTTGAAATTGGAATAGTTCTCCTCTACACACATCAACAATTGATTTAGAAATGGTCGAATGGACACGAGTATCACTGATTTCAGATAAATGCTTGAGCCCCATAGCAAGTAAGAAATTTCCTGTTAAAATAGCTGTACTTTGGTCCCATTTTTTTGAAATAGTGAGTCGGCCTCTACGTTTATCACTTTTATCTATCACATCATCGTGGACTAAGGTAGCCATGTGAATTAGTTCTAAAGCTACTGCTACACGATACGTGTCTTCTGAAGGTTTGTTGTTAGAGCCAAATTGACCACTTAAAATAACAAAAGCGGGTCTAACTCTTTTTCCCCCTGAAGATAGTAAATGGAATGAGGCTTCTTGTAATGTTTGATCAGAACTTATAATTGCTTCTTCAAGTCGCTTTTCTACTTTCTTTATTTCGTTGTTAATGTTTAACTTTGCCACGTTAATCACCTTTGCTAGAACTGTTTTCTTTATAGCCAAGGTGCATTGCAGCAACGCCACCTGTAAAGCTACGTACAATGATATCGTTAAATCCTGCTTCGAAGAATAAGCCTTTCAATGTTTGTTTGTCAGGAAAATTAAATGTTGATTGTTGCAACCATTCATATTCTTCTTTGGACTTAGCAAACATTTTACCAAAAATTGGCATCACAAATTTAAAGTATAAACTATAGATTTGTTTGAATAATGGCAATGTCGGTTGGCTTGTTTCAAGACATACCACCATGCCTCCTGGTTTTAAAACTCGATGCATTTCTTTGAGTGCTGACAAATAATCCGGAACATTGCGTAAGCCAAAACCAATAGTAACATAATCAAATGAGTTATCATCAAAAGGTAAATTCATAGCATCACCATGAACAAGCTGGATATTTTCCAATGAAGCAGTTTTCTGTTTACCTACCTCAAGCATATTTTCACTAAAATCAAGACCAGTTACTTGGCCTTTTGAGCCTACTGCTTCGCTTAATGCAATAGTCCAATCTGCAGTACCACAACACACATCTAAAGCTTTACTGCCTTTTTGTACATTCATAGTACTCATAACATGTTTTCTCCATACTTTATGCTGTTCGAAACTTATGATGTTGTTGAGTCGATCGTATTTTTGAGAAATATTTTGGAATACTGTATGAACTTGTTCTTTTTTAGCTTGATTTTCAGCCATTTTCATTACCTCTTTTTTTATAACTTTTGCTAATTTCTTGAATATATTTATCTATTTCATATCTGTTAAACTTACCCAGATACTCAGGATGGTAATCTTTATATTTAGAAGTCAATTCAGCGAATAATTTGATTTTATCAACAGAACTTCCAAAATGGTTAATTGTAAGATATGGAAATAGTGTTTCTATATCTAGAATCGCATCTTTCAACTCTTTATCAGTGAGATCATTTTGATTAATTGATGATTTATCTTCATTGATTTTAACAATGGCCTTGCTCATTGCAAGTTGAAAAGCGGAATCTTGAATATTTGCTAATAGAGTATAGAAATGAGCGCTTAATAGGTCCCCTATTAATATTGCTTTCTTAGATAGATGATTATCACCGATAGCGTCCAAATGACGCATTGATGTATCAATAGTGAGGCAAGCAATCTTAGCTTCATCTGGGATAGAGTACATATCTAATAAATGACTTAAAGAGCTATTGATTTCAATAGGCTCATACTCATTAATGCCCTTAAGCAGTTGTTCTACATGTTTGTTTAGTTTGCTTATTGTCGTTTCCATGTTCACACCTCACGATATTATCATTAACAATATTAACATTATATGTAAAAAAATAAAATCTATTGGATTAAGTCTTTTAAAATAAATAGTTATTCTATGTAAGTGGTTTGCGATTTGAGGAATAAAACTCATTTTTACCAAAGATCTAGTAATTACTAATATGATAATAGTTACTAGATGGCTTTATAAAATTTTTAACTAGATGATTATTAGCCAATATAGCTAGATAAACGATTTTAAATAAATAGTAAATGAGTATATTAACTCAAGATCATTTCTAAATATATGTAAGTGATTGGGATGACGTAATTTATAAAATTTTAAAAACAAGACAGTCGATAATAAATATTTTAGTATTGATATGAGTTATGAAGTGTTGAATCTACTTAAAAATAAAATACTTAGAGCGATAGACCATTGATGTATAAGTTAAAAAGAAAAAGCCCTCAAAGGGGCTTTTTTAAGTAAATTATTTTACAGCATCTTTTAATGCTTTACCAGCTTTAAATGCTGGTACTTTACTTGCAGGGATGTCAATTTCTTTACCTGTTTGAGGGTTACGACCTTTACGAGCAGCGCGTTCACGTACTTCAAAGTTACCGAAACCGATTAATTGTACTTTTTCACCTTTAGCAAGTGAGTTTTGGATAGATTCAAATACAGCATCTACTGCTGAACCAGCTTCTTTTTTAGTTAAGTCAGCTTGTTCTGCAACTGCATTAATTAAATCAGTTTTATTCATTATGAATTCACCTCCTGAGGTTTTATAATGATATTCATTATATCATTATGTTTTGACTTTAACACAAGGGTTACTGTCATCGCAACGATTTATGTAATAGAAACGTTGGTTTTATGCGATTTATGACGAAATTTTTTAACATTCGCTCATAAAAAGTAATATTACACTCTTTATTCTGCTTTTTTGTCTCTTTCCATAAGTGTTCTAACACTTTTACTTACAGGGACATCTTCAAATAAAACTTCATATAATGCGTTAGTGATAGGCATCTCTACTCCTTCTTGTTGAGCAAGATGATATACTGATTTAGTTGTATAAATACCTTCAACCACCATTTTCATCTCTTTTAAAGCTTCTTCTGCTGTTTTGCCTTGCCCTAATTTAAACCCAAGTGTGTAATTTCGTGAATGTGTGGACGTACAAGTTACGATCAAATCACCTATGCCACCTAGACCTAAGAAAGTCATTGGATCTGCACCAAGTTTCTCACCAAGTCGACTGATTTCGGCTAAACCTCGTGTCATTAAAGCTGCTTTTGCATTATCACCGTAACCCATGCCGGCAACGATACCACTAGCTATAGCTATAATATTTTTTAAAGCACCACCTAATTCTACACCTACTAAATCATTATTTGTGTAAACACGTAAATAGTCGTTCATAAATAAATCTTGAATAAGTTTGCTCACATTATTATCTTTAGATGATGCAGCTACAGTTGTAGGTTGTTTTATAACAACTTCTTCAGCATGACTTGGACCTGATAAGACGCCGATTCCTCCATTATGTTCTGAAGAGATAGAGTCCTCAATCATTTCAGATACGCGCTTAAATGTATCGTTTTCAATGCCTTTAGCAACATGAATAAAAGTCTTTTTAGATGTGAGTAATTGATCGATATCTTTTGATACTTCTCTAATTGCTTTTGTAGGTAGTGCCATAAGATAGATATCTGAAAATTGCACTGCCTTATTTAAATCTACAGTTGCTTTTATAGATGAATCTAATTTAGCATCTTTAAGATAATTTTTGTTCATATGATGTGTGTTAAGTTCATCTACATTCTCTACATTTTTGCCCCACATTAAAACATCATGACCATTTTGAGCTAATACATTAGCTAATGCAGTACCAAAACTACCCATACCAAAAACTGTAATTTTTCTCATTATTGAATTCCCCTTTGTTTTTAATTTCTTTTTCTTGGAATAATATGAATAGGTGTTCCTTCAAAACCAAAAGCATTACGTATTTGATTTTCTAAATATCTCCTATAAGAAAAATGCATTAATTCAACATCATTGACAAATACTACAAATGTCGGTGGTTCAATTGCAACCTGAGTTGTATAGAATACATTAAGTCTTCTACCTTTGTCAGTAGGTGTTGGATTCATAGAGATGGCATCAGTAACAACTTCATTTAGTGTAGAACTTTGGACACGCTTTTTATGATTTTCACTGGCTTGATTGATATAAGGGAATAATGTTTTTAATCTTAGCCCTTCTTTTGCTGATACGAACGCGATTTGAGCATAATCTAAAAATTGAAATTCATTTCTAACATCATCAGTGAATTTTTTCATTGTCTTACTATCTTTTTCAACTGTATCCCATTTATTTACTACAATGACAATAGCTTTACCTTCCTCATGTGCATAGCCAGCTACACGTTTATCTTGTTCAATTATACCTTGTTCAGCATCGATAACTACTAATACTACTTCTGAACGCTCAATCGCTTTTAATGCACGTAATACAGAATATTTTTCAGTCGATTCATACACCTTACCTTTTTTTCTCATTCCAGCAGTATCAATCAATACATAATCTTGTCCATCATAAGAGTACTCGGTATCAATGGCATCTCGAGTTGTACCAGCAACATTAGACACAATAACACGTTCTTCGCCTAAAATAGCATTGACCAAGCTAGATTTACCAACATTAGGTCTACCGATGATAGAAAGACGTATCGTATCTTCGTCATAAGGATCTTCTGATTCTTTATTAAAGTTTTCAACAACTGCATCTAGCAAATCTCCAAGTCCTAATCCATGTGAACCAGAAATAGGATATGGATCTCCAAAGCCTAAAGAATAGAAATCATAGATATCATTACGCATTTCAAGATTATCAACTTTATTCACAGCTAATACAACAGGTTTCTTAGATTTATAAAGCATTTGTGCGACCATTTCGTCACTTTGTGTAAGTCCTTCTCTAACATTGACCATAAAAATGATGACATCTGCTTCTTCAATTGCTATTTCTGCCTGTGCACGGATTTGAGTTTGAAAAGGAGCATCTCCAATTTCAATACCACCTGTATCAATGATGTTAAATTCATGAGTTAACCACTCGCCAGATGAATAAATACGATCACGAGTAACGCCTGGCGTATCTTCTACGATAGATATACGTTCGCCGACAACTCTATTAAAAATTGTAGATTTTCCTACATTTGGTTTTCCTACAATTGCTACTATCGGTTTAGTCATAGGATAAACTTCCTCTCTTTTTTAATCTACATAATTTTATCACAAGAGCAGATTTATTCAAAACTTGAATATGTTTATTTTACATGTTCGAAAAGATATATTTTGTACAGTATATCATTTAAAAAAAGACTCCAATTATCACGCGTAAATTTGATTTTAAGCTTACACGTAAATTGGAGTCATTACATTTTATATCGCAAATGATTTTAGTTTAATTAAAACTTAAGGTCTTTAAATTTATCACCAAAAACATCGCCTAATGTTGGTTTATCTTCATCATTATCATCTTCAAGATATGATTGAGTTGTGGATGCGTCACTTTCAATGACATTTTCTTTAGGTAACGTTGCTTTGATTGATAATGAAATTCTTTCATTATCTTCATCGATACCTAATATTTTTACATTAACTTGTTGTCCAGGTTCTAATACTTCGTTAGGAGAACCGATATGTTTATGATCGATTTCAGAAATATGCACTAAACCTTGGACGGATGGAGCAATTTCTACGAATGCGCCAAAGTTCGCCAAACGTACTACAGTACCTTCAATAACATCATCTTCGTGAAATTTCCCTTTAATGTTTTCAAATGGTGTTGGTAAAGTGTCTTTAATAGATAAAGAAATACGTTCAGAATCTTTTTCTACAGATTTAACTTTAACTTTGACTGCTTCACCTACTGACACAACTTCTTCTGGTGTTTGAACATGTTCATGAGATAATTCAGAAACGTGAACTAAACCATCTACGCCACCAATATCAATGAAAGCACCAAAATTAGTTAATCGAGCAACTTTACCATCAATAACATCGCCTTCATTTAAAGAATCTAATATTGAAGCTTTTTTAGCGTCGTTTTCTAACTGTTCCACAGCTTTACGGCTTAAAATGACTCTATTGTTTTCAGGATCAAGTTCTTCCACTTTAATACGGATTGTTTGACCATCGAATACAGAAAAATCTTCAATGAAATCAGTTGAAATTAGAGAAGCAGGTACAAACCCTCTTTGACCAACGTCAACGACTAAACCACCTTTAACTACTTCAGTAACTTCAGCTTCAATCACTTCATCGTTATCTAGTTTTTCTTGTAAATATTCATAAGATTTTTCAGTTTCAAGTTGTCTTTTTGATAAAATGTATGCCCCAGTATCATTTTCTTCGTCGAACTCGATTTTAGTGACATATGCTTCGACTTCATCACCGACTTTTACAACTTCACTAGGGTTTTCGATATGATGTGTTGAAAGCTGGCTAATAGGAATAATTCCATTAAATTTGCCACCATTAATATGCACAACAACTTGTTTATCCTCTACTTGTTGAACTTCACCAGTGACTTTGTCACCTTCTTTAATATCATTAATCATTGATTCATTGAATTCTTCAGTCATCTTGTATGCCTCCTTATACACTACATAATTATAACATCTTATAAACGAGTAAAATTGTCAAGAGATACCACTTTATATGAATAGGTTGCTTCTATCTTTAATTTATAACAAAAGTTTAACAGAGCACCTAGTTAAGTGATGGTCAATTTAGTTTGTAGTATATTTAATAACATTGTTATTTTTATTGTAACATAAATTTTATGGCAATTAACCCTAAGCTCATAATAATATGAGGAATAAAAATGAAAAAGATATATTAAAATTGGTAATAAACATAGTATTACTTCTCTATAGAGGGGACTTGGTTAAAAATAAGTTTATTTACATAGTTCTCAATGGTCAAAAATAAAAGCCAGAGACAGAGCGTCCGTGGCTTTTCTATAAATCAATACTAATATATTCAATATTTTCGAGTCATTGATTATTAATTCTACTCCGCTTAAATGTTTACAATAAACAATATAAAAAGTTTAATTTTAACATTTAAAGTAGAGATAATATTTCATTTGTTACCTCTTCTATAGATTTGCCAGTTGTATCAAGTGTAATAGCATCTTCGGCTTTTTGTAATGGCGAAATTTCACGATTCATATCATAATGATCTCGTGCTTCAATTTCCTCCTTTAATTGTTCTAAATTTGATTCAATGCCACGTTGCTCATTCTCTTTTTGTCGACGTTCAGCACGTTCAGCAACAGATGCAATCATATAAACTTTTAATTCGGCATCTGGTAATACAACTGTACCAATATCTCGGCCATCCATAACGATACCTTTTTTAGCAGCTAATTCTTTTTGTATTTTCACTGCAAATGAACGCACTGGTTCTTTAGAAGCAACATAAGATACGTGATGTGTTACATCATTTTCTCTTAAATAATCAGTGACGTCTTGATTATCTAGTAAGATTCTTTGCCCTTTTACTTCATCATAAGTAAGCTCAAGTTTAGTGTTATTAATCAGATAATCAAAATTTTCGGGTTTGCCATTTTGTAAATATTTATATGTAATGGCACGATACATTGCTCCTGTATCAACATATATCATTGATAGACGACTGGCTACACGTTTAGCAATTGTACTCTTACCTGCAGCAGCTGGGCCATCTAGTGCAATATTAATTGAACTCATTATTTGATAACCTTCCTTGTTGTTTTATAGATATTATTTTATCATAAAAAAGTAAAGAATAAATAGGAGGAATACGTAATGAAACGTCTACTTATCATACATACTGGTGGCACAATAAGTATGTCACAAGATCAAACTAATAAAGTGATAACGAATGAAGAAAATCCAATATCACAACATCAAAATATCATTAGTCAATATGCAGAGGTTGACGAAATCAATCTTTTAAATATACCCTCGCCGCATATGACAATTTCGAATGTTGTGCGATTAAGAGACGAAATCATTACATATTCTAAAGAAAATATATATGATGGATTTGTCATTACTCATGGAACAGATACACTTGAGGAAACAGCTTTTTTAATAGATTTATTAATTGATATTCAAGAGCCTATAGTAATTACTGGAGCAATGAGATCATCCAATGAAATTGGTTCCGATGGTCTCTATAATTTTATTTCTGCTATAAGGGTTGCTTCTTCATCTGAGGCTAATCATAAAGGTGTTATGGTCGTATTTAATGATGAGATTCACACTGCTCGTAATGTGACAAAGACACATACTTCGAATATTAATACATTTCAAAGTCCTAATCAGGGGCCTCTAGGTGTACTTACCAAGAATCGAGTACAATTTTATCATCATCCTTACAGACAAACTACCTACCAATATATCGATGTAAATTTACGTGTTCCACTTGTAAAAGCATACATGGGTATGGAAGATGATGTACTATCATTTTATTCACAACAACACGTTGATGGTATAGTCATCGAAGCACTAGGACAAGGTAACCTTCCAAAAAGTTGTCTTAATGGACTACAGCAATGTCTAAAGAAAAACATTCCTCTAGTTCTCGTATCTAGATCATTCAATGGTATTGTTAGTCCTGTATATGCTTATGAAGGTGGTGGCGCAGATTTGAAAAATAATGGTGTTATTTTTTCGAACGGTTTAAATGGACCAAAGGCAAGGCTAAAATTACTAGTTGGTTTGAGTCAAGACATGACTCAAAATCAATTAGAGCGATATTTCGAAGAGTAATTAAAAAGAGTGGGACAAAATTCGTATCAAGTTCATTGTCACACTCCGATTTCTATTAGTTGTATGCATTGTCTATGAAACTTCTTTAGTGCAATTATACTATAATTAAGGATTACCTATTATTAATATGTGCATTTTAATTGAGTCATTGATTGACTATACATTAAGAAAGCTTGGGACATTGTTTAGTATCCCAAGCTTTTTGTAAGCTCTATGTTTCAAGAGGTGTTTGTTTTTTTGTCAAAATGCTTTGTGTAATGACACCACCATGATATTTACCATTTTCGATAAAAATAGTATTTGCATCATTACCCGCAGCAATAACACCAGCTATATAACAATTTTCGACGTTTGTTTCGAATGTTTCTCGATTATAAACAGGAGCAGTTCCATATTCATTGGTATGGATATCAATACCTATTGTTTTTAAGAAATCGTAATCTGGATGATAACCAATCATAGCAAAAACGTAGTCATTATCAATTTCTATAAGTTGACCATCTTTTTCATAAGTCACTGAATGATCGGTAATTTTGGTTACTGTCGCATTAAATTCCATCGTAATTTTTTCGTGATTGACTAATGATTCGAAATTGGGTAATATCCATGGTTTAATTGCTTTAGGGTACTGTTCGCCACGATATAAAACAGTTACATTAGCACCAGCTTTTTCTAATTCTAAGGCAGCATCAACAGCAGAGTTTTTGCCTCCAATAATAACAACATTTTGATTAAAATACGGATGTGCTTCTTTAAAGTAATGGAATACTTTTGGTAATTCTGCCCCTTCCGCTTCTAAAGTGTTATGTTGACCATAATAACCCGTAGCAACAGTTAAATATTTACATTCATATACACCTTTTGTAGTTGTAATTGCAAATTTATTGTTTATTTTTTTAACTGTTAAAACTTCTTCGAATGGATGTATGTTAAGTTGATGATGTTTAACGACTTCCCTATAATATACAAGCGCTTGATTACGTCTTGGCTTACTATCTTCAACAATAAAAGGAATATCGCCGATACTTAATTTATCACTTGATGAGAAAAAAGTCTGATGTGTTGGATAATTATAGATTGATTCAACAACATTACCTTTTTCAATTACTAATGTTTCAATACCTTTTTTCTTTTGTTCAATTGCCGCGCTTAATCCGCATGGACCGCCACCTATAATGATGCTTTCAATAGTTTGCATACTTATCCTCCTTTAATCACCAAATTATTATATCAGTTATTTTCTATTTTAGCTAAGACCTGAATTTTGAATTAAATAAAAATATAGCCCCAATATTGGTGTTTATCACCAATATTGAGACTATTAATAATGTTATTGAGGAATAACTAATGTTTGACCATTATGAATATTATTACTGCTTAATCCATTCGCACGTTTAATTTTATCTACGTTAGCTTGAGTTCCTTCTCCATAATATTGTATGGCGATACGATATAAGTTTTCTTGACCGTATACTGTATGTGATTGTTGACCTTGAGTTGCCTGTTGATTATTGCTATTTTGGTTTGCATTATCTTGTTGATTTTGGTTTGTATAATTTGAGTTATTATTGGCTACATTATCGTTATTATTAGTTGAAGTAGCGTTAGGATTTGAGGAACTATTATCAGAGTCATCATCTGCGTTCTTATCAGAATCAGATTTTTTGTCTTTGTTACTATCAGATTTTTTGTCTTTGTTATCTTCGGATTGCGCACCATCTTTTTTATCTGAGTCTTTCTTACTTTGATTCGCTATTTTTTGGTCATCACTTTTACTATCGTTGTGATTATTTAGAGCCATACCACCGAATATTGCTATTGCACCTAGAATAAGAATGGCTGCTATAAGTGGTAACAAGATTTTCATGAAACCACCTTTTTTCTTACCTTCTGATTGGTCATTGTACTGATTGTTTTGATTAGAATTTTTTTCCTCATTATGATGTTTATTTTGATTATTATGATGCGCAACACCAGCCGCACCAACTCCTGCAGCTGCGCCAGCACCGACTGCTGCTTTTTTGCCTTTTTTAGATTGCTTTTGGTCATCATTTTTAACAGATTTTTCGTCATTCTCATGGTTTGAGTGTTTAGAATCTTGTTTATCTTTTTTATTATGATGACGTTTGGATGTTTCTGCTGCACCAGCAACACCAGCTGCACCAGCTATTCCAGCACCTGTAGCTGCTTTTTTATCTTTGTTTGTTGACGGTTTTGATTGCGTACTTTCTGATTTACGCTTTTGTTGTTGAGCTTTAGGGCCGGGTCTATTTTGTGTTGATTTTGATTTATGTTCTGGTGACTCAGATGTTCCATTTACAATAGCTGCATCTTTTCCATCTTTCATTCTATTATCTTGTGATTGTTTTTCAGTTTTATTTTGTTGTTGCGATTTATCATGTTGTTGCTGTAACTGTGCTTCGTCATAACGGTCATCTAATGAACCTTCTGTAGTTTTAGCGTCACTATTTTTTTGATGTTTGTCGTCTTGTTGTTTGCTTTGATTAGTTGCTGTCTCTCTACGTCTTTTTCGTCGTTGGGCATTTCTCGGAGGAAATTGTTGATTTGAGTTATTAGATAAACTGTTTTGAGAGTCAGCTTCTTTTTTATTTTCATTTGTTTTATCATCTTCTTTTAATTCTGTTTGCTGTTCGTCTGGATTAATAGATTGACGATTCTTTTCGAAATCATCTTTAAAATTATTATTAGACACAACTATCATCCCTTCCATTTTAATTAATTCAATCACGTTATAACTCTATACCCAAGTTGAAATTAAATATGTAAAATAATTAAAAGTATTTAACACTGCTTAATTGGGTCTACATATTGATTATAGCTTGTTAAATTTCAGTAAGTAAAGTGATAGCTAGGTTTCGAACAAATTATATAATTTTTCATTAAAACTTAGTTTTCTTTTCACCTTTTTACGATTCAATATCTGAATAGGCTCTAATCTTGAATCTTGCTCACAACATTGTTTTGGACTTTGAGGATGTTCGCCAAAAAATTCTAGTAAGTATTTACGTCGACATTGATCTAAATTAGTATAGCCCATCATTCTCATATAACCTAGTCGCTTACGTTGATATGATTGATGAAATATATCTTTAAGTTGGCTAAATGTGAATTGTATATTTAAAGTACTTAAAATTTTTTCCTTTTCATCTGGTAAGTGGTTTCCCGTCTCAAACATTGTAATATCGTCATCTGTGATAATATCAGTGAATAGTAGTGTTTCTAGAATAAAACTATCATCAGGTTGAAATAAACTAATGGCTTGACTTTGTTTACCATCCCTACCAGCACGACCAATTTCTTGTAAATAGTTAGATGGTGAAGATGATAAATGAAAATGTATGACTGTACGAATATCTTTTTTATTTATTCCCATTCCAAAAGCACTTGTTGCTACTATAACGGGGATGTCATTATTAAAAAACTGTTGTTGAACTGTTTGGCGTTCCTGATAACTTAAATCTCCATGATATATACCTGTTAGATATCCTGAGTCATAAATCATTTGAGCTAGTTCTAAACATCTTTTTTTAGAAGAAACATATATAATTGTAGGCCCAGAATTAGATAAAAATGGTAACAGCCATTCAATCTTCCCCTCATCATCATTAAAATTATAGTGTTGTAAGCTAATATTTTCTCGATTCATACTTTTTTGAACTACATTTAATTTGAGTGATAAAATGTGAGATAAATCAGTTTCTAATTGAGGTGATGCTGTAGCTGTTAGTGCTAACACTGTTGCTGAATTAAAATGATGAATAATTTTACCAACTAAAGCATAGTGAGGTCTAAAATCATACCCCCACTCTGATAAACAGTGCGCTTCATCTAATACTATTAATCCAAAGTTGATATGAGCGATGTACTTAAAATTATGAGGTTGCAGTATATATTCTGGACTTAAATAAATAAATCGACTTTTACTTAGTCGTTTAATATTGTCTCTTTTTTCTACTTCGTCCATGCCGGAATGTACACATGCAACATGTGTTTCACCTTTTAACTTCGTTTGCATAACTTGATCATCCATAAGCGAAATGAGTGGTGATATAATTAATGTCGGTTTTTCTAATATATATGTAGGGAGTTGATAACATAAGCTTTTACCGCTACCAGTTGGTAAAATTCCAAGTGTATGCCTTCCATGAAGGACACTATCAATAATTTCTTCTTGCCCCTCTTTAAATTCATCAAAACCAAACCATTCCTTTAAATTATCTTTCAGCAATTAAATCACCTCTTTCTATTCCTACTATAACTAACTTAATTTGAAAGTAAGTCCAATCAGTAAAATGTTCTTTATAAAATTTTAATCGTTCACCGCGATGTTTTTGATAGTAGTTTATAAATTCGAGAATATCTTTTTTATTTATAAATAATGTATAGTCTATCAAATAACCTTTAATATACATTTCTAGAATATGATCTTCAATTGTGTTAAGTTTTACATTTTGTAATTGAGCAATTTCTTTTAAATTGAGACCAGATTTTAACTTTTGATAGCTTAAGTATGTATTTGTTAGTAATGGTGAAAGAATGATAGCTTGAGAAAGTATTGGATATTTCGTTGAATCTTTTAATTGATTCAATATGTCAATCAGTTCATTCATTTCTCGTTCAAATAATTCTGATTGTGGTATACCCTCAATTAAACTTATTTGTTGTCTAGTATACATGGATTCCTCATATCCTTGTAAATAATAATGAAGAAATGTATGGTTATATTTATTATTTAAATTCTCAAATAATAAATATATTTCGTCTATAGTATTTGATACTTGATTTGATTCAATGACCTGATGATAAAGTTGTTTAACCCTTTGTTGGATATAGGTATTTTGAACGATTGGAATAAATGTATTTGACTCCTTGCGTGTATGAGATAACGTTTGGATAAGTAATTGTATGCAACTAAAGGTTTGAGTGAGACTATCATAAGTGTATTGTGGATGTATTTTTACTTGAATTGATTTTTTAAAATCATCCTTTTGGAGTATAAATTGCTCAAAAGTTGAATACTTTAAGTTAGGTAAACTATGATATAATGACAAAAGTTGTTGGCTTGACGCATCGAAAAACGTTTGGTGTGACTTCTTGCCTGTTAAAATATTATAGATACTTTTATTGGTTTTGTAGTTAAATGCATGACTCATAGCGTATGATAGTATATTGTACAAATTAAACCCTCACTCTATAAAACGAATAAATTGAAATGTAATCTATCGATGTCTACAATTGTATTTATAATACTAGTGTAGCATTTTTATCAAAGGAGGCGAATAAATATGGCAAAATATACAATCGTTGATATGGATACATGTATAGCATGCGGTGCTTGCGGTGCAGCTGCTCCAGATATATATGATTACGATGATGAAGGTATTGCATACGTAATCCTTGACGATAACCAAGGTACTGCTGAAGTGCCTGAAGAGTTATATGAAGATATGGAAGATGCGCTAGAAGGTTGTCCTACTGACTCAATCAAAATTGAAGACGAACCATTTGATGGTGACGCACTGAAATTTGAATAATATATGATTCTTAGAATACATAAAAATTAATCTAAATGATTTATTACTATTTATAGTATACAATTTGTATGAGAATTAATTTTTAAGGTAACTAGCCATAAACAATAAAATAATCAGCTATTAGATGAATTGATCCCCAAATGAATTGTTTAATATGATTCATTTGGGGTTGTTTATTAGGAACTAATGATGACATTTTATATGGCTCTTTAAAACCAGTGTTCTATTTGATAAGAAATTTAAAAACATAATACCTTAAAACGTTACGCTCACTATTGTTAAATTTTTTATGAGTTACACTTTCTTTATATCTTCAGTAATAGTATAAAGATAAAGACAATGTCCAATTTTGAATATGAACATTGTCTTTATAATAGATAAATAAAAAAGGTTTTAAATGTTTTTTATTTGATGATATGTCTTAATCTTCTAAATAACAGCACAAATATAATGGAAATGATTATGCCTTTAATTAAATTAAAAGGTATGACTCCAGACACAATAACAATTTTTACGTTATTAAGCACATCACCTAAATTAAATATCATTCCATATAATGGAAGTAACACAAAATAATTTAAGATGCTCAAAACAATAGTCATAACGATTGTACCTGTAATTAATCCATAAATTAAAGAACGATTATTTTTTCTTTTTCTATAAACATAGTATGATGATAGCAAAAAGCTGACGCCTGCTAAAAAGTTAGCTACTGGTCCAACAGGATCCCCTATATTGAATAGAAAATTTAAAATATTTTTGATGAGTGCAACGATAATCCCAGCAATAGGACTTAAGAGGAATGTTGCTAATAACGTCGGTACATCACTAAAATCGAGAGTTAGATACGGTGGTATAAATGGCAATGGAAACTTGATGAAAGTTAACACAAACGCTACCGCACTTAACATACTAATTGTAATCAAACGTTTGTTTTGTTGCATATATAATTTTCTCCTTCCATTCATCTTACTTAGAAAAGGAGGAAATTTGAACAACAAAAAACCTCCATCTTCTCCCATCCAGACTATACTGTCGGCTTCAGACTCTCACTGAATCAAGACAAAGCAAAAATTAATACGTTGTCGTCGCAGGCTTAGATTACTGCCGGTTGGGAATTACACCCTACCCCGAAGATGAATATATCAATTTTATTTTAAATTTATATTACATTATTAGTTTTAAAAACTCAATATTTCTGCTTACGGTTAATATAATGTTTTGACATTAATAACAAAATATGAAATCAATATATAACATGAATTTAAGTTTTAACACATAAAATATTTACAAATAAATAAATAGGCTTTATTGATTCTGAAATTATGTCTTTAAACTTGTAGAAGTTATTCAAATAAAATGATAATTAAATTTATGTTCAATTTAGTTATCTACTGATTATATACAAAAAAACGCCTGAGACATCACTCTGAGTCGCAGGCGTTTTTCATATATTATTTTTGATGTATTGCGTTATAATTTCTCTGTTTTCAAAAGAATCATTGAAACTGACAATTTATGATACTTTTCGGTTTCTAACTAATTTGTTTTGATTTAGGTAGTCTAATAATAAATGAAGTACCTTTGCCTAATTCGCTCTCAACATCAATACGTCCCCCGTGTTCTTCAATAATCATTTTACAAATGAAAAGTCCTAATCCGGTGCCTTGCTTACCTCTTTTTCGAGCAGCGTCCACTTTATAAAAACGGTCAAATACTTGTTTCAGATGTTCCGGCGCTATACCAGTGCCTGTATCAGTTATTGTTAAAATATTGAAATCTGAATCTTCATCAATAGAAATCTTTATAGAATCACCAGCTTGTGTATATCTTGTTGCGTTATCAATTAAATTAGTTAACACTTGGTCCATTCTATCCATATCATAGTTCCATAATTGTTCGTCATTATTAGAATCAAACGTCATTGTTAAACCTAATTCTTCACTTTGCATGCGATATTTAGACTCCATTTTATCAAGAAGGTGTTGAATAGGTTGTAATTCCTTCTCAACTGATAATCCTTCAGCATCCATACGAGCTACATTTAGTAATTCATTGACTAAACGATTAAGTCGCTTAGATTCATCTAAAACGATTGCTAATGAGTCACGTATTTCATCTGGTTCGGTAACTATACCGTCTACTATGGACTCAGTGTAACCCTGTAATAAAGAGATTGGCGTACGTAATTCATGTGATACATTTGCTATAAAATCTTTTTTCATTTGATCAAGATTATGTTCATTTGTCATATCACGGATGACCATGACAATACCACTTCTACCATTTGTTTGAATTCTATCTATATAACTGGAGATAAATACATAGTACCTTGTATTAATTTCTAATTCTAAATACTCATTCTGTTGTGATTCAAATGTTGCTTCAATTTGCTGTTCAATAGATTCTTTTGAAAAATCATCAATGTGACGCATAATATCATCAGCCATCTTGTTCGACAATATGATTTCACGTTGATTATTAATGCCTAGAACGCCTTCTACCATAGAGTTTAATAATGTATCTCTTATATTCTTAGATGAAGAAATTGCTTTGATATGTTCTTGAATTTCTACGTTCATGTTGTTAAATGCACGTGATAAATCACCTATTTCATCTTTAGTAGCGACAGTTGAAATTTGACTATAATCCCCTTCAGAAACTTTTTGTGCTTGTGTTTTTAATTGACGTAAGGGTTTCGTTATTCTATTAGATAAAAAGAATGCAAATATTGTGCTTGCTATAGTAAATATAATAGCAGTTATTAATATAATAATTGTAATAGCATTATTTGTATCTTCGATAGATTTCAAATCTTTATATATAAAAACACCACTATAATGACTTTGAGCACCTTTTTGAGCTTTCATTGGGTATCCTAGCAAAAGATAAGATTGAGAATTACCTTTATTTTTTATTGTAATATTTTGAGTTTCATACTCACCTTCTTTAAACACTTTTTTAAATTTAGTACTCTTTTTTATTTCATTAAACATTTGTTTTTTAGTGTCTTTATACGATGAGTCTGGTTTCTCGCTCATGTCTTTCATAATAATGAGGCCACCCGGTCCATCACCATCAATGAGTGTTTGGCTATTTTGGATAGCTAATGTTTTGTTATGAGACTTCTC
Organism: Staphylococcus sp. HMSC063F05; assembly: GCF_001837075.1. Classification (NCBI taxonomy): domain Bacteria; kingdom Bacillati; phylum Bacillota; class Bacilli; order Caryophanales; family Staphylococcaceae; genus Staphylococcus; species Staphylococcus sp. HMSC063F05. The sequence goes on along the minus strand of NZ_KV831328.1, from coordinate 106,633 downwards.
AACAAGTGAACTAATTCTTTTGGCATCTTCTTTAATTGCATTTTCTGTTTCTTGCGTAAAGTAATATTGTATAAAAGTGATTAATGAAACACTTAATAAAATTAAAACTGTCGCTACTATTAAAATAATAGTTAACCACAGTTTTATAACAACACTATTTAGTCGGTTCATCACTAGGTTTTACCTCAAATTTATAACCGACACCCCACACAGTTTGTATCATTTGTGCAGCATCACTTGATACTCGATTTAACTTTTCTCTAAGTCTTTTGACGTGAGTGTCTACTGTACGCAAGTCCCCATAAAATTCGTAATGCCAAACCTCTTTAAGTAACTGTTCTCGATCAAATACTTTATTTGGAGTTTTAGCTAAATAGATGAGTAATTCATACTCTTTAGGTGTTAGATTCACTTGTTGATCATCCGCAAGGACTCGATGAGCGTCATTATCAATCACTAGATGACTAAATTCAATAATATCGCGTGCATGCGGTTCGCTTTGCTCAGTGTTTGCAGTTTGTGTACGTCTTAATAACGCCTTTACTCTCAATACTACTTCTCTAGGTGAGAAAGGCTTAACAATATAATCATCTGCTCCCGATTCAAATCCTTCAACACGATTTGTTTCTTCACCTTTTGCAGTAAGCATGATGATAGGTGTATCTTTATGTTCTCTAAGTTTAGAGGCAACTTCAATTCCATCCATTTCAGGAAGCATTAAATCTAAGAGGATGCACGCATAGTTGTTTTCAAGAGCAAGCTCGTAGGCTTCTTTACCATCTCTTGCTTCATGAATTTCAAAAGATTCTCTTTCTAAATATAATTTAAGTAATCTTCTAATTCTATCTTCATCATCAACGATTAAAATTTCGTTAGTCATACTTTCTACTACCTCCTACACTTGCTGTTAAATACATTTGTCATTATATCATAGGTTAACGTTATTGAGTGACTCAAAGGTTAACCTTGTGAAAAAAATATCAATCTTAATGGTAATTACATCTTTTTGGTGTTTATTTACCGTTTTCTGCCAAATGTCTTAATATTTTTACTTCATGTGGTGTAAGAACTCTTCCTTCACCGGCGTTCAAACCTTTTAAATCTATAGGGCCAAATTGAATTCTTGTTAACTTATTAACTTGATGACCGAAATACTCAAACATACGTCTAACTTGTCTATTTCGCCCTTCACTAATTGTAATTTCAACTAAAGTCGTATTTTTTTCTTTATCTTGCTTTTTTATTTTAACTTGTGCTGGTTGTGTGTAACCATCTTCTAATTCTATTCCTTTTTCAAGTTGCTTAATTTCCTCTCTCATTAAATAACCTTTTAATTTAGCAACGTATTTCTTTTTAATGTGATATCGAGGATGTGTCATCAAATTAGTAAATTCTCCATCATTAGTTAATAATAAAACTCCAGATGTGTCATAATCTAATCGTCCAACCGGATAAATACGTGATTCTAGATCATCAAAGTAATCCGTAACCACCCTACGTCCACGATCATCAGAGACACTTGTAATGACTTGAGTTGGTTTATAAAATAAAATATAAATTTTGTCTTCTTGTTCGATTTTAATACCATCAACTTCAACTAAATCTGATGGCATCACTTTGGAACCTAATTCTGTTACAGTTTGTCCATTGACTTTAACTCGTCCTTCAGTGATAAGTACTTCTGCTTTTCGACGAGATGTATATCCGCTATTAGCGATTCTTTTTTGTAATCTCTCTTGTTCTTTACTCATTTGACTCTCCTTTTTGGTTAACTAAATTACTAAAGAATTCATCCATTTCTGCTTCATCTTCTTCTGTAGTAGGTAATGCATCTAAGTTTTCGATTCCAAATACATTTAGAAATAAATCTGTGGTTATTAAATGATGGCTTCTAGAATGATCAACATCTTTGGCTTCTACTAATCCCCTAGCGATTAAAGTCTTTACAGCTCCATCCGAATTAATTCCTCTAATCATTTCTATATCTCCACGAGTCAGCGGTTGATTATATGCAATAATAGAGAGTGTTTCCATTGCTGCTTGGGATAATTTCATTTTAGACTTTTCTTTGACTAATTGTTCTATGTATGTAGAAGTTTCTTTTTTTGTTGTAAGTACATAAGTTGAGCCGTATCTTTGAATTGTTAAGCCATGTGAATGATATTTACTAACTAAATCTTCTAATTGATTGAGGTTGATGTCTAATATGTCAATAATTTGTTTTTGTTCTAATCCTTCATCGCCAGAAGTATATAGTAATGCCTCAAGTATTGCAATATTATCCAATGCTATAGTTCACTCCTCTAATTATGTCAATGTCATCAAATTGTTTAGTTTGTTTGATATTAACTATTCCTGATTTTGACATTTCTAAAATTGCCAAAAAATGAGTAACAACTTGTTCGACCGGTTCATGAAATGTAAATAAACTGAAAAAGTTAAACGATTCATGTTGTTTTAATCGTTCGGTAACCTGTGCTGTAGCTTGTTGAATAGTAAAGGTTTCTTTTTTAATTTCTACAGATTTAGGAGTGTTAAGTTCAACTCGATTTTTTACTCTTTGATAAGCTACAATCAATTCAGTTAAATCAATCGTTTGATTAGGATCCCACGATTCATTTGTCTCTAAATGAGTAAGGTCCGTCGGATGTTTAGTAAAATAAAGATCGCGTTCTTCTTTCATAGTATTTAATATTTCAGTATATTCTTTATAGTTTTGATACTCAATAAGTCTTCCTACTAAATCCTCACGAGGATCCTCTTCTATATCTTCTTCGATGCTCGTTTGAGGCAATAGTAATTTACTTTTAATCATTAGTAATTCTGATGCCATAACTAAATATTCACTAGCAACATTAATTTCTAGCTGATTCATCGCATGAACATATTGCATGTACTGTTCAGTTAAGGCTTTCATAGGGATATCATAAATATCAATTTCATATTTTTGAATTAGATGCAATAATAAGTCTAATGGACCATTAAATGCATCGAGTTTTACTTCATACATTACATCTACCTCTATATCAAATTGCATCGTTAATGCATATTTCACAAAATTATTATAGCATGAATACATATAACTTTTAAATTATGGGTGAAATCTAATGGATCAATCATTAATGGATTATTATTATCAATTTCATAAGCATCAACATTACTTCCTATGTCATGATATTTTAGAAGATGCTTGGAAATCACAAAATACTTTTTCAAAACATGATGCAGTAGTAAGTCTCATTTTGTTTGCAACAGCTAATTATCACTATCGTCGTGGGAATTTAAAAGGCGCATTAAAATCTTTTGAAAAAGCTTTATTAACTATTAACCACGCTAAAGATGACACTCAATTACACCTTAATATCAATGAATTTAAACAACTTATTGTGAAAATGATTGAAGCAGTAAAATTACAAAAACAATTTACTCCGTTACAATTACCTATTGAACCAGAGTTTCAGACACTTATTAAACGTAAATATCCGGATTATTTGTTTACTTCTCAAATAATTAAGGAACCTTATATTGTTGATCATCATATTAAACGTGACAGAACTGAAGTGATAAAAAATAGAGAACGTGCTCTATTCCATAGACAGTATCGAAACAAAAGCAATAAAAAAGACCAGTAAATTTATGGTTGGCTATTAAACATAAATTTACTGGTTACATATTCCTATATTACTAAGCTCTTGGATGAAACTGCGTATACATTTTTCTAATTTGTGATTTAGATACATGTGTATAAAGTTGAGTTGTAGAAATATCAGAGTGACCTAACATTTCTTGTACGGCTCTCAAATCAGCACCATTTTCTAAGAGATGTGTTGCAAATGAATGCCGTAATGTATGTGGTGTAAGCGTTTTATTGATATTAGCTTTCAAACCGTATTGTTTAATGATTTTCCAAATGCCTTGTCTTGATAAAGACTTTCCGTGCATGTTAAGAAATAGCGCTTGAGTTGTGGTTTGTTTGAGTAATTGAGGTCTTACGGTTTCAATATATGTAGTTAAATATTCGATGACGGTATCTCCTAAGGGGACGATTCTTTCCTTATTCCCTTTCCCGAACACTCTTACAAATCCCATAATTAAGTTTACGTCTTCAACATCTAATTGAATAATTTCAGTTACACGCATACCTGTGGCGTATAAAAGCTCCAACATCGTACGATCACGATATCCATTATTCTTAGTTAAATCAGGCGTTTCCAGTAATGCTATTACTTCGTCTATTTCAAGCACATCTGGTAATTTCTTTTCATATTTGGGCGTTTCGATTAAAACAGTTGGGTCTTTAGCAGCATATTTTTCGCGTAATGCAAACTGATGAAAGCTTCTTATTGTAGAAATAAACCTTGCGAGAGATTTTGAAGATTGCCCCATATCTATAAGGTGTCCAAGACACTCTTGGATAATTTGTCTATCAATAAAATCGATATGTGAAATCTTGTTATCTTCAAGATAATCTTTATATTTTTTTAAATCTCTTCGATACGCTCCTATAGTATTGTTACTTAATCCTTTTTCAATTTGAATGAAATTTAAATATTCTTCAATGATAGTATTCATGTTGGCACCCCTATTGAAGCGGTAACTTGTCTATTGGATAAGTTATTGCTTATTTTTGGCTTGGCATTCAGAACATACACCGTGAAACGTTAAACGGTGATCTAAAATCTTGAAATTAAACTCATTTTCAACACGATTTTCAACCTCAGGTAATAAATCTTCTTCAATTTCTTCAACTTTACCACATTCCATACAAACAAGATGATGATGGAAATGCTTGGCTCCTTCTTTTCTTAAATCAAAACGAGCTACACCATCACCAAAATTTATTTTATCTAGCACTTTTATTTCAGCTAGCAATTCTAAAGTTCTATAAACGGTAGCTAATCCTATTTCTGGAGCCTTATCTTTGACTTTTAAGTACACATCTTCTGCGCTAAGATGGTCTTTTTCATTTTCAATTAATACTCTAACAGTTGCCTCTCTTTGTGGAGTCAATTTATATGAAGATTGTTGTAATTGTTGCTTCACGCGATTTAATCGTTCTTCCACGGAAGCCTCACTCCTCTACTAAGAATTATAATCATTTTAATTTAATCCATGATTCATTTAATAAAATACCAATATTGTCGGTAAAAAGCAAGGAGATTTGCTTGTTATTTAGAATGATTATAATTTAATAATAGATGTTGCAATGCAATGATTGTTTTGGCATCCTCAATTTTATTATCTTTTAACAATGAATCGATTTGACTTAAAGGTACTTTGTGAAGCTCCACAAATTCATCATCATCTAAATTGGTTTCTCCAACCGTTAATTGGTCTGTGAAGTATATAGAAAGTTTTTCACTTGAAAATCCAGGAGACCCATACATATTAGTGACAAATTGCAAATCTGAAGCAATATATCCTGTTTCTTCTTGTAGTTCTCTAATAGCCGCTTCTTTACGATCTTCACCCTTTTCTAATTTGCCTGCGGGAATTTCCAAAAGTGGTTGATCTGCAGGCTTACGAAATTGTTTAACTAATAAAACTTCATTTTCAGGAGTTATTGCACACACTGCCACCGCACCATGATGAAATACAAGTTCACGTTTAGATGTGCTACCATCGGGTAATTCAACATCATGTACTTCTAAATCAATAATACTACCATTATATATAACTGTTCTATCGATTGTTTTTTCGTTTAATCTCATATTTAAACACGTTCCTTTTAATTGGTTTTATAAATTGATAAACTGAATTCGTCAGTTAAAGTGTATCGAAAGGAGACTGGACATGCAAAAAAATATTCTAAAAAGTGGCATCGAAATTTCTGAACTTGGGTTAGGTTGCATGAGTTTAGGCACAGATTATAAAAAAGCGCAACCAATTATTGAAAGTGCAATTGATAATGGTATTACGTATTTTGATACTGCAGATATTTACGATCAAGGAGTTAATGAAGAAATTGTTGGTAAAGCCTTAAAAAAATATCAAAATCGTGATGACATCGTTATCGGAACTAAAGTTGGAAATCGATTAACTGACGATGGACATATGACGTGGGATCCTTCGAAAAAACATATTAAAGAAAATGTTAAGGGATCATTGAAACGATTAGGATTAAACCATTTAGACTTATATCAATTACATGGCGGAACAATAGATGATCCTCTAGACGAAACTATTAGTGCATTTGATGAATTAAAGCAAGAAGGATATATTCGTGCATATGGAATTTCATCTATACGGCCTAACGTGATAGACTATTATCTTAAAAATAGTCAAATTGAAACACTTATGTCCCAGTTTAATTTAATAGATAATCGCCCTGAAAGTCTTATTAATGACGTTCATGATAAGCAAGTTAAAATTCTAGCACGTGGCCCTGTATTTAAAGGTTTATTAACTTCAAAAAGTGTTGATGTTATAGATGAAAAATTTAAAAACGGTGTGTTAGATTACACTCAAGACGAATTAGGTAGCACGATTGCTTCTATTAAAGAATTGGAAAGTAATTTAACCGCGTTATCATTTAAATATTTAACTTCTCATGATGCTATGGGGTCAATTATTGTAGGAGCTAGTAGCGTTGAACAACTTGAAGAGAATGTCCGCAATTATTATAAAGAAATCAGTTTAGATCAAATCAAATCCGCACGTAATAGAGTTAAAGATATTGAATATACACAACATTTGAAATAAAAGGATATTAACCAACTTGTTAAATACCTAGATGACTATACTTAAATAAAGAGATCCAACAGATGAAACGGTTAAATGACGTCTGTAGGATCTCTTTACTTTAAGGCAATACAAAAATCATATTGATAACGTTGACAAAAGCCAAAGATGAGTTTTTGAAAAAATCATTTATAAAATGTTCATTCAGTCAATACTTTTGATTACCTTAAAATTGACCTGTGTTTAAACTTTATTTTTAAATAGATTTGGACATAATTTTTCTAGTGTACGTGGACATAATTGATAAAATTTAAGCATTATTTGCATCCATGATGGTTGATTAATTTCAATTTTATTTAGTATTATTCCTTCCACTATTTGCTTGGCAAGTTGTTGAGGTTGTATCATCATGTGTCTATAATTTTTAAAATACTTTAGAGTAGGATCTGCGTTTTTTTGGAATGGTGTATCTATTGGACCGGGCTGTACATTGAGCACTTTTAATTCCGGTTGTTCTAATCTCAATGCATTAAGAACGGCGCTAAACCCTGCTTTCGATGCACCGTAATGTGCCGCATTAGCCTGTGAAACAAGAGCAGCTTGACTAGATATACCAACGATATATGCTGCTTTTACTAATTGTGGTTGAATCACTTTGTATAACAAATTAAAATTTGTAAGATTAACCTCGTAAGTTTCTACTACTTCACGAGTTGAATGCTCACTTATAGACTTAAAATATCCAACACCTGAACTGTAGATGAAACCATTTATAGGTGTATTTAAAAATTTTTGTAATGATTCAATATCTTTTCGTTGCATTAAATCACATTTAATCACATTGATATGTTCAGGTTTAAAATAGTTTTCTTTGATTCGATTGAACTTATCTATATTTCTTGCAAGTATAGTAACATGGGCCCCTCTTTGAAGTAATTCATTGGTTATTGCAAAACCTAACCCACTCGTTGCTCCAGTTATAATAAAGTGTTTACCTATCACGTCGCTCCTCCTTTATGTATATTTTAATAACAAGCTTAATAAGTGTGATAGCATTCAATTTTATTTATGTGTAATATTACTTATCTATGATATATGATACTATATATGCATAACTTTAAGTCAATGAATAGAATTCAAAATTGAAGGAGTTGAGTTGAATATGAAACTTGTATTTTATGGTGCTGGTAATATGGCGCAGGCAATTTTTACTGGAATTATTAATTCCAACAATTTAAATGCAAATGATATTTATTTAACTAATAAATCCAATGAACAAGCATTAAAAAGCTTTGCAGAAAAATTAGGGGTTAATTATAGTTATGATGATGAAGCATTACTCAAAGATGCCGATTATGTATTTTTAGGTACAAAGCCCCATGATTTTGAAAATTTAGCTAATCGTATTAGAAAACACATTACTAATGATAATAGGTTTATTTCTATAATGGCAGGTTTATCTATTGATTATATTCGTCAGCAGCTTAATACCAATAATCCATTAGCTCGTATTATGCCAAATACAAATGCTCAAGTTGGACATTCGGTTACTGGAATAAGTTTTTCAAATAATTTTGATCCTAAATCTAAAAATGAAGTGGATGAATTAATCAATGCATTTGGATCAGTTATAGAAGTCTCCGAAGAACATCTACATCAAGTTACTGCAATTACAGGAAGTGGGCCTGCATTTTTATATCATGTATTTGAACAATATGTAAAAGCAGGTACAGAATTAGGTTTAGAACGAAATCAAGTCGAAGAATCTATACGCAATTTAATTATTGGAACAAGTAAAATGATTGAGCGTTCAGACTTAAGTATGTCTCAATTAAGGAAAAATATTACATCTAAAGGTGGTACTACACAAGCTGGACTTGATGCACTATCTCAATATGATATTGTATCGATGTTTGAAGATTGTTTAGGTGCAGCTGTGAATAGAAGTATGGAATTATCACATAAAGAAGATGAATAAATAAAAACGCTTTTCTCCTAAGATAGTATTCTGAGAGAAAAGCGTTTTATTATATTTTGAAAGTATCAAAATCTTTAACGAAATAAAAATGTGGAGAAGTTTGATCAAGGGATAACTCATTGTATATTGATGTAACTTCATCAATGTTATATCTGTTACTGATATGAGTGATAAGACTTTTATTTACATTAGCTTGCTTAATTAGATTAAATACATCGTCTATATGACTATGATGGTAATTATTAGCAAGTTTCTTATCTCCTTCAATGTAAGTTGCTTCATGAATCATTAAATCTGAGTTCTTTGCTAATTCATATTCATTTTCACACGGTTTTGTATCACCAAATATACTGATAATTGGACCAGGTTTAGCTTTACCTTTAAAATCATCCGAATTGTAAATTAATCCTTTATATTCGAACGTTTCTTGTAATTTGACTTCCTGATATTTTGGACCAGGCTCTAGTCCAATACCTCTCAAGGCCTCTACATTGATTGTACCAGGCATGATTGGGGCTTCAATACGATATCCGAATGAAGGTATGCCATGGTTAAGCATTTCAGCTTGTACAGTAAAACCATTGTGGTGATACGCTAATTGTTGATTGATTTCGATATAGGTAATCGGATAATTCAAATGCGATTCAGAAAGTTGTAAAGATGTTTCTATGTAATTTTGAATACCTTTAGGCCCTATAATAGTAAGGGGTTTATTTTCTCCACCTTGAAACGAACGACTTGTTAAAAGTCCAGGGAGACCAAAAATATGATCACCATGCATGTGTGTTATAAAAATATGATCTATCTTCCCTAACTTAATAGAGTGTCTTAAAATTTGATGTTGTGTTCCCTCGCCCACATCAAATAACCATATCGAATTTGAATATGGTTCTAGATTTAAAGCAATGGATTGTGTGTTTCTCTCTTTCGTCGGTAACCCAGCACTTGTACCGAAAAATGTAACTTCCATGCTTCATCCTCCTCTTCTTAACTCATTTTATCATACGTAAGAATAATTTCTATATCAAGAAATAAAATATAATTATAAACTATTATCGAATAATCATTTTTGATATTATTTTATTAAGCGCAAACTTGTGTCTCATATTTGTTAAAGTTGATTTTTAAGTCATAATGCATTTTTCAATTTATTTTACTTAACTTTAAGCAAATATAATGACCTTAGGTTGTGATTATCATATAATAAATTAATCTAGTATGCTTTGATATGAATTAAAATTGTATTCATATCAAATGAAATCCATAAACATATTTGACTATGCGATTGAGTTACTTTTAATACTACGCAATAAAAGTATCGTAACTAAAATTATGTTTAATCATAAAGAATATCATCTTTTATTATATTTATTTAAGAATTGAGGTTTTAATCTTGAGTACTAAACAAAAACACATTCCCTGTTTGATTACAATATTCGGTGCCACAGGAGATTTGAGTCATAGAAAGCTATTTCCTTCTATATTCCATTTATATCAACAAGACAATTTAGATGAACATATTGCTATTATTGGTATAGGACGTCGCGATTATAATAACGAACAATTTCGCGACCAAGTTAAAACGTCAATTCAAACTTATGTTAAAGATACAGATAGAATTGATGAGTTTATGACGCATGTTTTTTATCATAAAACTGACGTGAGTGATAAAGAAAGTTATCAGTCATTACTTCAATTTAGTGAGCGACTAGATTCAGAATTTGCTTTAGGTGGGAATCGTCTGTTTTACTTAGCGATGGCACCACAATTTTTTGGAGTGATCTCAGATTACCTTAAATCTTCTGGTCTTACTCAAACTACAGGATTTAAACGCTTAGTTATAGAGAAACCATTTGGCAGTGATCTTAAATCTGCTGAATCATTAAATAATCAAATAAGACGTTCGTTTAAAGAAGAAGAAATTTATCGGATAGATCACTATCTTGGCAAAGATATGGTGCAAAATATAGAAGTTTTGCGATTCGCAAACGCGATGTTTGAACCTTTATGGAATAATAAATACATTTCAAATATTCAAGTTACATCATCAGAAGTATTAGGTGTCGAAGATCGTGGTGGCTACTATGAATCTAGTGGTGCACTTAAAGACATGGTACAAAATCACATGCTACAGATGGTTGCTTTACTTGCAATGGAAGCACCGATAAGTTTGAATAGTGAAGATATACGTGCAGAAAAAGTCAAAGTACTTAAATCTCTTAGACAATTAAAACCAGAAGAAGTTAAAAAGAATTTCGTGCGTGGTCAATATGATCAAGGCAATATAGATGGTAAACAGGTTAAGTCATATCGAGAAGAAGATCGCGTAGCAAAGGATTCGGTTACACCGACATTTGTATCGGGTAAATTAACAATTGATAACTTTAGATGGGCTGGAGTTCCTTTCTACATTAGAACGGGTAAACGTATGAAATCAAAAACGATACAAGTCGTAGTAGAATTTAAAGAAGTACCTATGAATTTATATTATGAAACTGACAATTTACTAGATTCTAATTTGCTAGTCATTAATATTCAACCAAATGAAGGAATTTCATTGCATTTAAATGCTAAAAAGAACATTCAAGGAATTGATACTGAGCCAGTGCAATTATCATACGCAATGAGTGCTCAAGATAAAATGAATACAGTTGATGCATATGAAAACTTATTGTTTGATTGTCTTAAAGGTGATGCGACTAATTTTACACATTGGGAAGAATTAAAATCTACTTGGAAATTTGTAGATGCAATCCAAGATCAATGGACAATGGTTGAACCATGTTTCCCTAACTATGAAGCGGGTACAAATGGACCTCTTGAAAGTGATCTTTTATTAAGTCGTGATGGAAATCATTGGTGGGATGATATCCACTAATATGGATTTTATATAAATATAGATTAGTGTGAATGATGATATCTTCAATTACGCAACGTTTAAAAGAACTTGTAGTGATTTAGGACTTAATCATTCACATTTTTTATATTTTGCAAAAAATTAATCTGGCTTTAAGATGTATAATATTTAAAAATAATGTACAATAAAGATTATGATTGAATTTAATTGGAGTGAAAGTTTTGGACGTTATCAAGCAAATACAACAGGCAATTGTATATATTGAGGATCGTTTGTTAGAGCCTTTTAATTTGCAAGAATTAAGTGATTACGTTGGTCTTTCTCCGTATCATTTGGATCAATCTTTTAAGATGATAGTTGGTCAGTCCCCAGAGGAATATGCGCGTGCACGTAAAATGACAATAGCAGCAAACGATGTAGTTAATGGAGCTAGTCGATTAATGGATGTTGCTAAGAAATATCGTTATGCGAATTCTAATGATTTCGCAAATGATTTTAGCGATTTTCATGGTATCTCACCTATTCAAGCTACAACAAAAAAAGATGAACTAAAAATACAGCAACGACTGTATATAAAATTATCAACGACTGAAAATGCACCCTATACATACAGACTTCAAGAGACTGATGATATTTCTTTAGTTGGCTATTCAAGATTTATTCCTACTGAGCAATTATCAAATCCATTTAATATTCCAGACTTTTTAGAGGATCTATTAGTAGATGGTTATATTAAAGAACTTAAACGTTATAATGATACGAGCCCGTATGAATTATTTGTAGTCAGCTGTCCTCTGGAACAAGGTTTAGAAATATTTGTTGGTGTTCCGAGTGAACGTTACCCTTCACATCTTGAAAGCAGATTTTTACCTGGTCGCCATTATGCATTGTTTAATTTACAAGGTGAAATTGATTATGCTACAAACGAGGCTTGGTATTATATTGAGTCTAGCTTGCAACTTACTTTACCTTATGAGCGAAATAGTTTATATGTTGAGATTTATCCACTTGATATTTCATTTAATGACCCATTCACTAAGATTCAATTATGGTTGCCTATTAAACAAGAAATCTATGATTTAGATGAAGGTTATCAAAATTAAGATGTGACATAGAGTTATGAGATTATCAGTATTATATGAATCGTGTTTCGAATTTCAACTCGATAGATTTGTTGAATTTTAGAATGAAATTCTTCGAGTTGTGTTCACCTAAATTTAGTTGGGACAAACTTAATATAAATGAGTTTTTCAAATTAATTAAGTTATGGACTACCAATACTACCAATGTATAGTGAAACACGCCAGTGACGTATTTAAAATCACTGGCGTGTTTATTTTTAATTTTTGAATTATCGTCATGGTATTATATTTCAACGACGAATGATTCATAAGGTTTAATATGGTCTAAATTTATATCATTTAAGTGATAATTATGCAATTTTATATCTACAGATGAAATATCTAATTCAAAAGGTAGGTTTAGTTCTGATACTTCATTTGTGAGATTGGCTACAATTAATACAGTATTGTTTTTAAATGTGCGTGTATATGCAAAAACCTGCTTATTTTCAGCATCGACCATATTAAACTTACCGTAGATGTAAATCAAATCAGATTTTTTTAGTTGAATTAACGCTTTATAATAAGAAAGTATCGAAAACTTATCATTTAGTTGTTGTTTAACATTAATTTCTGTATAGTTAGGGTTTACATGAAACCATGGCTTACCAGTAGTGAATCCAGCATTGATAGAATTATTCCATTGCATTGGAGTCCTTGCATTGTCTCGGTTTTCCATTTTATATTTATCTAGTAATTGATTGACATCTCCACCTTCTTTTTTGACTATTTGATATTCAGTTTTCACTGCGACATCGTTGAAACTTTCAATGCTTTCAAATGGATAATTAGTCATACCTATTTCTTGACCTTGGTAAATAAAAGGTGTGCCCTGTTGTAAAAAGTAGGCAGTAGCGTGACTAGTTGCTGATTCATACCAATAATTTTTATCATCACCCCAGGTTGAAACACGACGTGGTTGATCATGGTTTTCGATAAATAAAGCATTCCAACCTACATTTTCTAGTTGCTTTTGCCAACGATTTAAGACTTGTTTATAGGATTTAACATCGAATTTCGTATCGCCAGTACTCCATAAACCAAGATGTTCAAACTGGAATATCATATTAAATTTCCCATTTTCTTCTCCTACCCATTCTTCAGCATCATTAGGAGTAACACCATTAGCCTCGCCTACAGTCATAATGTCATACCGACTTAACGATTTATCTTTCATTTCTTGGAGCCATTCTTGTATTCCTGGCTGATTCATATCTACATCAAATGCTGGAGCAAATTTTTTGCCATCAGGTACAGGTAAATCTCCTGCTTCAAAATTCTTTTTAATATGAGTAATGGCATCAACTCTAAATCCGTCAATACCTTTTTCAAACCACCAATTCATCATTTCAAACACAGCTTGTCTTACATCTGGATTTTCCCAATTTAAATCTGGCTGCTTTTTGCTAAATAAATGGAAATAGTATTGCTTAGTCGATTCGTCAAACTCCCAAGTTGAACCATTAAAGATACTTTCCCAGTTATTAGGTTCAGATCCATCCGGTTTAGGATCTGCCCAAATATACCAATCTCTTTTTGCATTTGTTTTACTAGATTTTGATTCAATAAACCAAGGGTGTTCATCTGATGTGTGATTAACCACTAAGTCTAATATTAATTTCATCCCTCTTTGATGTATGCTTGATAACAATTGATCAAAATCGTTCATTGTACCAAATTCACTCATAATGCCTTTGTAGTCACTAATATCATATCCATTATCATCGTTTGGTGATGGATACATTGGGCTTAACCAAATGACATCTATTCCTAAATTTTCTAGATAATCTAATTTTTCAATTAATCCAGGTAGATCACCTATTCCATCTCCATTACTATCATTAAAACTTCGTGGATATACTTGATATGCAACTGCTTCTTTCCACCAATTTCTTTTCATAATATCTCCTCCTATGTTATTAAAAAACTAAATAATTTATATAAACAAAATTAATAAGTTTAAATAAAAGGACTCATTAATTTTGATAAAAACTATACTAAGAGAAAACGTTTACATTAAAATTTTTATAAAATCTCACCCAATTTAGAGTGAGATTTTATAGCGTAAATTATTCTTCTACCCATTGTGTATGGAAAATACCTTCACGGTCTTTACGTTCATAAGTATGTGCGCCAAAGTAATCACGTTGTGCTTGAATTAAGTTTGCAGGTAAATCCTCTGAGCGATAACTATCATAATAATTTATACTTGCTGAAAAACCAGGTGTTGGCACGCCATTGTACACGCTAGTAGCTACTACTTCACGTAGTGCATCTTGATATTCCATAACAATGTTTTTGAAGTAAGGGTCTAATAATAAGTTTTGTAAGTTTTCATTATTATCGTAGGCATCTTTAATTTTTTGTAGGAATTGTGCACGAATAATACAACCTTCACGCCAAATCATTGCTAATTCGCCTAATTTCAAATTCCACTCATTATCTTCACTGGCTTTTCTCATTTGAGCGAAACCTTGTGCATATGAGCATATTTTACTCATATAAAGTGCCTTACGTATTTTTTCTAAGAATGTTTTTTTATCGCCTTCAAAATGTGCTTTAGGTCCTTTTAAAGATTTAGAAGCAGTAACACGTTCTTCTTTAATTGATGAGATGAATCTCGCAAATACAGATTCTGTAATGATTGTTAAAGGAACACCTAATTCTAGTGCGTTAATTGAAGTCCATTTACCTGTGCCTTTTTGACCTGCAGTATCTAATATTTTTTCTACAAGTGCTTCATTGTCATCATCTAATTTATTGAAAATATCACCTGTAATTTCTATTAAATAACTTTCAAGTTCTCCAGCATTCCATTCTTTAAAAGTTTGAGAAATTTCTTTATGTGACATGCCTAATAAATCTTTCATCATTGCATAACTTTCAGCAATTAATTGCATATCTGCATATTCGATACCATTGTGTACCATCTTAACATAATGTCCTGCACCATTAGGGCCAATGTAAGTTACACATGAAGCACCATCTTGTGCCTTAGCAGCAATTGCGTCCAAGATATCGCTGACTTTGTTATAAGCATCTTTTTGACCACCTGGCATTAAAGAAGGGCCCGTGAGTGCGCCGATTTCTCCACCAGAAACTCCCATACCAATAAAGTTAATACTACTTTCAGCTAAAGCTTTATTTCGACGAATCGTATCTTGGTAATTAGTATTACCACCATCAATTAAAATATCATCATCGTCTAATAAAGGTAATAAACCATCTATAGTGGCATCTGTTGCAGGTCCAGCTTTTACCATTAATAAAATCTTACGAGGTTTCTCTAAAGATTCTACAAATTCTTCTAATGAGTATGTTGGGTAAATTTCTCTTCCAGGCGATTCTTTAACCATTTCATCAGTTTTTTGTCTTGATCGGTTATAAACAGAAACACTATAACCACGTGATTCAATATTCCAAGCTAGGTTTTTCCCCATTACTGCTAAACCCACTACTCCAATTTGTTGTGTCATATTACTTACCTCTCTTGTTCAAAAATTTTCAATAATATTGTAACATAAATCGCTAATTAACAATTACGATATGCATGTTTTATTCAGCTACTAGCTCAATAATTTTTATTATTTGTCTTGTGAGCATATACATATCCTTTATTGCTATTCTTTCCGAAGTAGTATGTATGTTTTCATATCCTACTCCTAAAATCACAGAAGGAATGCCATATTGATTCATGATGTTGCCGTCTGAACCACCACCAGCAATACAAGTATCACCTTTTAGACCGAGGGCTAATGCACTAGATATAGCATATTGTGTTACTTTGTCAGCTTCACTAACTTCAAATCCCGGATAACTTTTTTCAACTAACACTTCAGCTTGACCGCCTAATTCATTTGCTGTCGTTTCGAAAGTCTCTTTCATATGTTTCACTTGTTTATTAATGCTTTGATCATCATGTGACCGTGCTTCTGCCTCTAAAGTGACTTCATCAGCTATAATATTAGTGGCAGAACCTCCGTGAAATTTACCTATATTGGCTGTTGTTAATGCATCGACTTGTCCCAATTTCATTCGACTGATTGCTTTTGATGCAATATTTATTGCGCTAATACCTTTTTTAGGTGTGCTTGCATGGGCGGTTTTCCCTTTTATAGTTGTATAAATCTTTACTTGAGTTGGAGCACCGATAACAGTAGTTCCAACATCTTTACTTGCATCTACAGCATAGCCGAAATCTGCATCAAGAAGGCGAGTATCTATTGCTTTAGCACCTACTAATCCAGATTCCTCTCCCACGGTAATAATTATTTGAATCTGTCCGTGTGGCAAATTTGATTCCTTAATTTGTTTAATCGCTTCAATTATTGCCGCAAGACCGGCTTTATCGTCCGCCCCGAGTATCGTAGTTCCATCGCTATAAACGTATCCATCTTCTTTTACTACAGGTTGGATGTTTTTTCCTGGAACGACAGTATCCATGTGGCTTGTAAAATAAATTTTCGGCACATTCTGATGACTTATATTACTTTTTAACGTACAAATAAGATTGTTAGCACCTAATCTATTATTTTTTGAAGCTTCATCTTCAATAACATGGAGCCCCATTTTTTCAAACGTATCTTTAAGATAAGGTTGAATTGTTTCTTCGTGCCCTGTTTCCGAATCAATTTGCACTAATTCTAGAAAACAATCTAATAAACGTTTTTGATTAATCATATATAGTACCCCCTTTTTACTTGTATAAATATATTTTAACTGACATTATGAATTGTCAAAACTAATTTAACTACTCACTAATGATTTAATTCTATGACATTTTACAACCTACAAGATAAAGTATATAATTTTATTATTATAAAGTTGATATTTTACGAGTGAATGAATTATAGTTTATAGTGTCAATTACTCAATGGTTATATATGACCTAATGATGCGGAGGATTGAAATTGAATAATAAAGTGTTACGTGTCATTATTGTTGTTATGTTAATTGCAGTAGTACTAGCATTGCTATTAACTAGCATAGCACCATTAATGAACTAATAAAAAACCGTTACATGGCGTTAATTAATATTTCGTCACGTAACGGCTTTTTTATATTTCACTATGCAATTTTAAAGAACCAAATTGAGATTTAATATTTAAGTATTCTTCTAGTTCATTTAGAATTTGAATAATATGTGCTCGGGAATTTAAAGTCTTATGAGTAGTCGGTAATGGTAAATCATCGAGAGATAAACGTATTTCATAAAGTGAATGTAGTCTTAGAGCCGTATAATCATTGCTATTTACGTTACTTCCAATTTCATACATTAATTGTGAAATCTTTTCGAGTATAGGATCATCTGTATTTATTCTTTCTAATAACGATGTCATACGTTTTAATAATTCAACTTGTTCTTCTCTCATATCAAAATAATGATAAAATGAATTTTCGTTTCGTACAAAGTGATTTTTAACATCTCTAAAAGCAAGTGATTTTGCTTTTTTAATATTTAAAAGTAATGAATCAAATTTAATATTTAAATGATCATTATGCATTGAGCAGGCTTGACTAAAAATATTAAATATTTCAGTTATTTGATTTTCTATATCCTGCTTAAAATGATTCAATTTCTTATCTAAACTAGGCATCATTAAGTTCATTAGAAATGCTATACCTAAGCCCACTATTAATAGCATTATTTCATTTAAAATAAG
Source organism: Staphylococcus sp. HMSC063F05 (assembly GCF_001837075.1). Lineage (NCBI taxonomy): Bacteria > Bacillati > Bacillota > Bacilli > Caryophanales > Staphylococcaceae > Staphylococcus > Staphylococcus sp. HMSC063F05. The sequence continues at coordinate 88,333 of NZ_KV831328.1, read as the reverse complement.
GTGCCCATTAATAGCTTTGGCGTTAAAGACATGTAATAATATGACACAACTAGTGATAACACCTTCCTGCACATTTAGAACAACTGTCAAAGGAATAAACAACAAAACAATTAAACCTAAAACAAATGCATGTTGTCCTAAAAGACTAAAAATTGCTGAACCTAAAAATAATATGAGTAAACATGAAACTAGTCGAGATAAAATTGCTTGTACTGAATGCATCTTAGTGTGCTTTATGCACAATACAACTAAAATAGCACTGGATGCATAATTATCTAAGCCTAGAAGTTTACATATGATTACTCCTAAAGTCATTCCCACAGCAGTTTTGACAGTTCTAAATCCTATTTTATAGGGATTTAACTTAAGCATGGAACTAACCTTTTATCTTTCTTCACAATATTTATCAAACAATGCTTGCAACTGATTGATTACGTCCATTACATCATGACCTTCAATCTGATGTCGTTCAATCATCTCGGTGATTTTACCATCTTTAATCAAAGCAAAAGATGGACTTGAGGGTGCATATCCTTCAAAATATTCTCTAGCTTGTTGTGTTGCCTCTTTATCTTGTCCTGCAAATACTGTAACTAATCGTTGAGGTAATTTATCATAATGTAATGCATGTGCCGCTGCAGGACGTGCAATCCCACCTGCGCATCCGCATACGGAATTTACCATGACTAAAGATGTCCCCTTTTGTTGTAAAACTTGATCAACATCCTCAGCAGAAGTTAATTGTTGATAACCAGCATGCTCAATTTCGTTTCGTGCTTGTTCAACAACATCATTCATATATAAATCAAAGTTTAAATCCATGATTTGTCACCTTCCATAATAAGTTAATTTTACTTATTTTATTCTACTAATTAACAACACATTGTTCAACAGGATTAATTTATGATGATTGAAAAATTCTAGTTGAAATTTAAAACGAATACTGAAGAACGCTTTAAGAAGAAATTATCCTCCTTAAAGCGTTCAACTTTAATATGAAGTTTAATTGGTAATCATTGTTTGTAATTAATAAATAGAAGTATTTTCAATAGAATATTGTTCTATTTTTTTCTTAACAAGATTCATAAATTTTCCCGTTTGAACACCATCGAGAATACGATGATCGATTGAAATACACAAATTAACCATATTTCTAATTGCAATCATATCATCTATAACTACAGGTTTCTTAACGACTGATTCTACTTGTAAAATGGCAGCTTGTGGATGATTAATGATTCCCATTGAAGAAACAGAACCAAAAGAACCAGTATTATTAACCGTAAATGTACCGTTTTGCATATCACTTTGTGCTAATTTTCCTAATCTTGCTTTAGTAGCTAAATCATTGATTTCACGCGCAATACCTTTAATTGATTTTTCATCTGCATTTTTAATGACTGGCACATACAACTTATCATCGTCTGCAACAGCAATAGAGATATTAATATCTTTGTGGATAACAATTTCATCTCCTTGCCATGTACTATTGAGTAATGGATTTGCTTTTAAAGCCTCTGCAACAGCTTTTACAAAAAACGCAAAGAAAGTTAAATTGTAACCCTCATTCTTTTTAAATTGAGCTTTATGATAGTTTCTAGTCTGAACCAAATTCGTTGCATCAGCTTCAACCATCATCCAACCGTGTGGTATTTCGCTGACACTAGTAACCATATTTTGTGCGATAGCTTTTCTAATACCTTTAACTGGTACGACACGTTCATTTGATAATGGTGAGTCTTCGTTTTTAGTTGAGGATTGATGTAAAAAGTCACCATGGTTCATTGAATGATCTTTTTTATCTGTTTGTTTAAATTCTTTCTCTTTTTCTTGATCGTTTGGATTGTTAATAATATTTTGAATATCCTTCTTAGTAACACGACCTTCAAAACCAGTTCCTTTGACTTGTGTTAAATCAATATCATGTTCAGAAGCTAATTTAAAGACAACTGGTGAAAATCGTCCATTGTTATTTGCGCGACTAGAGGTTGTATGTACCTCACTTTCATGAGTTTTAGGATTATTTTCGAATTGTGACACGTTTACATTTGATTGAGAATGCTGATTTTGTTCTTCCTTAAACTCATTTGCCGATTCTGTTTGATTTTGACCATTTTCCGAATCGATTTTACAAATCACCGTGTTAATATTGACAGTTTGTCCTTCTTCAACCACTAATTCTGTTATTGTTCCAGAAATTGTTGAAGGCACTTCAGCTGTTACTTTATCTGTAATAACTTCACATAATGGTTCATACTCATCTACATGATCTCCTACTGATACTAACCATTGTTCAATCGTACCTTCATGCACACTTTCACCAAGCTTAGGCATTTTTATATCCAATTGACACCCTCCTTAAAATTGTGCGAGTTCACGCATTTTGTCCTGTATCTTTTCTGGGTTCATCATAATTTCATTTTCTAATGTTGGTGAAAATGGCATAGATGGGACATCCGGTGCAGCTAATCGCATGATTGGCGCATCTAAATCGAACAGACAGTTTTCAGCTATAATTGCAGATACTTCAGACATAATGCTTCCCTCTAGATTATCTTCAGTAACAAGAAGAACTTTACCAGTACGTTGAGAGCGTTCAATGATAGTTGCTTTATCTAGTGGATAAACTGTTCTTAAGTCGACTACTTCAGCATCGATGCCGTCATTTGCCAAAATATCTGCAGCTTGTAAACAGTAATTCACCATCAATCCGTAACAAAATACAGTGATGTCCTCGCCTGGCCTTTTAACATCTGCTTTACCTAGAGGTACAGTATAATATGTTTCGGGAACTTCCTCTTTTAGAAAACGATATGCTTTTTTATGTTCAAAGTATAAGACTGGATCGTTAGACTCTATAGAGGACAATAGAAGACCTTTAGCATCATAAGGTGATGAAGGAATAACAATAGTTAATCCAGGAGTTGAAGCAAAAATGCTTTCAACACTTTGCGAATGATATAATCCACCATGAACTCCACCACCAAAAGGTGCTCTGATAGTCAGTGGGCAATTCCAGTCATTATTTGAACGGTATCTCATTTTAGCTGCTTCACTTATAATTTGATTTGTAGCAGGCAAAATGAAATCTGCAAATTGTATTTCGGCAATAGGTCTCTTACCTAGCATTGCTGCACCAATAGCAGTACCAATAATATTCGATTCCGCAAGAGGTGTATCAATTACACGTTCATCACCATACTTACTTTGTAATCCTTTGGTTGTGCCGAAAACGCCACCCTTTTTTCCTACATCTTCGCCAAGTATAAATGCATTACTAAAATGATTTAGTGCTAAGTCTTGTGCATTTTGTATAGCTTCTAAGTATGATAATTTAGTCATTTTGTTGACCTCCCTCTTCATAAACATATGTCAAAGCTTCTTCTTCTGAAGGATATGGTGCTGCTTCAGCAGATTTAGTAGCTTCATTAATGAGTTCTTTATGCTCTGTTTCCAATTGACTCAACCAATTTTCGTTTATGATGCCTTGATCGAGTAAGGCCGTTTTAAATTTTATATTACAATCCTCTTGTTTCAATAGGTCTCTTTCTTCTTTTGTACGATATGTATCATCATCATCAGATGAATGTGGTGTCATACGTGAAGTGACAGCTTCTATCAATGTTGGACCTTCACCTGCTAGCGCTCGTTCTCTTGCTTCTTTCATCGCTTTGTATACTGCAATTGGGTCATTTCCATCTACCTGTATTCCATGCATACCGTAACCTAATGCACGATCTGATAACTTTTCAGCAGCATATTGTAGTGAATCTGGTACAGATATCGCATATTTATTGTTAATTATTACACAGACGAAAGGTAATTTGTGAACTGCAGCAAAGTTCATACCTTCGTGAAAGTCACCTTGATTTGAACTGCCTTCTCCAACTGTTGCAGTAGCAATATTTGGCTTGTTATCCATTTTAAGTGCTAATGCAGCACCGACAGAATGTGGTATTTGAGTGGCTACTGGAGAACTTTGAGATAAAATGCCTTTTTCTTTGTGACTAAAATGAGAAGGCATTTGTTTACCTCCTGAGTTAATGTCATCACGTTTTCCAAAAGCTGATAACATAGTATCCAATGGAGAAATTCCCATATAAGTGACAAATGCTAAATCACGATAATAAGGTGATGAGATATCACCTTTTTGCATTGCATATGCCATACCAATTTGAGTTGCTTCCTGCCCTTGACCACTGACAACAAATGGAATTTTACCTGCACGATTGAGTAACCATAGCCTTTCGTCTGTTTTTCTTCCTAAGTCCATCCATTTATATATTTTTTTGAGGTCTTCTTCTGTAAGGCCTGCTGACTTGTAATCTATCATTTTTTTACCTCCAACTATACATGAATTGCTTGACCATTAGCTTTTAAACCTAATTCCATGACTACCTCGGATAATGAAGGATGTGCATGTGTTGTTAAACCAAGTTCTAAAGATGAGCCATTCATAAATTGTAACAATGAAATTTCATTTATTAATTCTGTAACATGTGGCCCTATCATATTAAGACCTATGATTTCATCGTCATCTTTGTTAACTACCATCTCGCAAAATCCTTTTGATTGGGTTACATCCTCAATTATTGCCTTTCCTATAGCTTTAAAAGGAACTTTGATACTTTTTGCTTTGATGCCTGCTTTTTTTGCTTGTTCTAAATTTTTACCAATTGAAGCAATTTCTGGGTTTGTATAAACACATTTTGGTATCAGGTCATAATTGATAGGTATAGGAGAACAATCAAACATATGTTCAACTGCAACTATAGCTTCTTTTGAACCGACGTGTGCCAATTGTAATTGCCCTATACAATCTCCTGCTGCGTATATATGTTTATCTTCAGTTTGCTGATAAGCATTTGTAATAATATGACCAGCATCAGAAGTCTTAATTTGAGTGTTATTTAAACCAATATCATTTGTATTAGGCTTTCTACCAATTGCAACAAGTACTTTATCGAATTGGACGGGCTCATCTGAAATATTAATAGTTACACCCTTATCAGTTTGGTTAAAATGATCTTTGGTCAATTGAATATTTTCGTAGAATGTAACGCCTCGATTAGTTAATTCTTCTTTTAGTAATGACGCAACTTGTGTGCTCTCGGTAGGAAGAACTCTGTCATTCGCTTCGATTACTACTACATCAGCACCTAAATCATTCATCAGAGATGCAAATTCTAAACCAATAACACCTCCACCTATGATTGCTAATCTTTGTGGTAGTGTATTTAACCTTAGGATATCATCACTCGATAGTATTTGTTTATGGTCAAATTTAATGAACGGAAGAGACTGTGGTGACGACCCAGTAGCTATAAGCACATTTTTATTAGGGAGTATATCTGATTCGCCGTCTTCATATTCCACAGAAATTGTACCGCTTTGAGGAGAAAATATAGATGTTCCCATAATTCGTCCAATACCGTTATAAATATCTATATGATGATGTTTCATCAGTTGATTGACGCCTTCATGCAATTGCTTAACAATAGCATCTTTACGTTCTAAAATTTTAGGGAAATTAATTTTAAAATGATTGACATCAATTCCAAATGTATGCGCGTTTTTAATAGTATGATTGACTTCAGCCGATTTTAAAAGTGCTTTAGTAGGTATACATCCTTTATGTAAACACGTACCACCTAAGAGTGATTTTTCTACTATCGCTACTTTTTTTCCTAATTGAGAAGCTCTGATGGCGGCTACATATCCTGCCGTACCACCACCTAACACGACTAAATCGTATTGTTTTTCTGACATGGTCTAACTCCTTAAATTTATAGAAGACTAAAAATACAAATATAAATTCTGTATTTTAGTCCTCTAATGGTTTATTTAATGTTCACGCTTTTCATTAGATAAAAAGAATAAACAAGAAATGGAAATAGTTGTACCAACATTATTGATATTTCTAATTACAATCTTGTTTTCTTCAATTTAAAATAATACTTAACTATTTTACATCATTTGTAAATTTAATCAAAACCAAAATCATTATGTTTGAATTTGGTTTTGATTAAATATTGTGATTTTGCTTAATCATTTCTTTTGCATTTTCTCTCGTGAGCTCAGTCACACTTGCTCCTGAAATCATACGTGCTATTTCATCTATTTTGTTTTCATCTTTCAATTCTTTGACTTGAGTTGTAGTTCTATCGGCATTGGATGCCTTGCTTATTAGAAGATGATGGTCACTCATTGAAGCTACCTGAGGTAAGTGTGAAATACAAATAACTTGTATATATTGAGCAATATCTCGCATTTTTTCAGCCATTTTTTGTGCTGCTTGACCAGATACACCCGAGTCAACTTCATCAAAAAGAATCGCGGTTTGGCCGCGTGATTTAACAAATATACTTTTTAGAGCAAGCATAATTCTTGAAAGTTCACCACCTGAAGCGATTTTATTAAGACTTTTAAGTGGTTCACCACGATTTGGACTAATTAAAAATTCCACAAATTCAATACCTTCAATTGTAGGTTCATCTAATGGTTTAAACGAAATTTCAAGGTTAGCATCTTTCATTTGTAAATTTTGTATTTCAGAAACAATATGGTCCCTTAACTCTCTCGCTACACGCCTACGTTCTTGAGAAAGTTTTTTTCCTATATCTATCACTTCGTTATAAAGCGTTTTAATTTCTTCCCTTAATTGTGATGTACTTTGTTCATAGTTTTCTATTTTATCAATTTCATTTGCAAGTTTACTCTGATAAGCAATAAGTTCAGTAATATCCTTACCATATTTACGTTTTAAATTATTAAGTAAATTCATTCTGGATTCATACTCATTTAAAACTTGCTCATCGAATTCAGTGTTAGCCATTTCGTCGTAAATTTCATGCTTTGCATCTTCTAGCATATAGTAAAATTGATCAATGTCCTCTTTTAATCTTACGAATTTTTCTGGAACGATATCATTAATCGTTTGCAAGTAGTTGCTTAATTCGTACAACCTATCGGGTATTGCACTTTCATCAGTTAGAACTTGATGTGCATTGTTTAAAGCTAGATTTAATTTTTCGGAGTTTTGAATTCTTTTAATATCGGATTCAAGTTGGTCCACTTCGCCTTCTTTCAGTGAAGCTTCGGTTAGTTCCTCTAATTGAAATTTCATTAAGTCTAATCGTTGTAATAAAGCCTGGTCCGCGGATTCTAATTCCTCTAATTCTTTACGTTTATTTTTATATTGGTTATAAGAAAGTTGATATTGATTAAGTAAATCTGAATACTGATTGTCTGCATAATCATCTAATAGTTGAAGATGATATTTTTGCTTAAGTAAAGATTGCGTTTCATGTTGACCATGAATATCAAGCAGTTCTTGCATCACTTTTCTTAAGTCCTGTAGAGTGACAGTTTGGTTATTAATACGACAAATACTCTTACCAGAACTGAAAATTTCTCTTTTAACTAATAAAAAATCTTCATCAACATCTATAGCTAATGATTCTAGTATATTAATTGCGTCTTTACTCTCGTCTATATCAAAGATACCTTCGATAATTGCTTTCTTTTCACCATGTCTGACGTAATCAGAAGAAGCTCTCATACCGATTAACTGTCCAATGGCATCAATAATGATAGATTTTCCTGAGCCAGTTTCACCACTCATAACTGTTAGACCGTCAGAAAAGTTTATATCAAGTTCGTCAATAATGGCAAATTGTTTTATTGATAAGGTTTGTAACATAAATTCATCGCATCCTTATAATAAATTGAAAATTCGAGTTTTGATTTCTTCACTCGCTTCTTCGTCTCGACAAATAAGTAAGCATGTATCATCACCACAAATTGTACCAAGTACCTCATCCCAATCAATTTGATCAAGTATAGCACCAATGGATTGAGCATTACCAGGAAGCGTTTTAAGAACTAGTAGATTACCAGTACCCTCAATGTTTACAAATGAATCCATTAAATATCTACCCAACTTCTCTAATGGATGATATCTACGATCATTTGGTAAACTATAAACATATTGCCCTGTAGGTGCAGGAACTTTAATTAATTGCAATTCTTTAATATCTCGTGAAACAGTAGCTTGTGTAACATTTAAATCATACTCATTCAAACGTTTAACTAGTTCATCTTGTGTTTCTATTTGTTCATTTGAAATTATCTCTCTTATTTTTATATGTCTCACTGACTTTTTTGGCACAATTAACACCTCAAATTACGAATATTTATACATTGATTTTAACACATGGAGTTCTGAACTACTACTAAACACTATTTTGAAATTGTAAAGTTAAAATATCTAACGAGCACTATATCAGTATTTATTACAAAATCATTTTCCTAATTAATAATACTAAAATAAGTGTTTAGAAATAAAAATGTGAATAATTCTTGTATATAAATTGAAGAATTAAAAAAGATTGCCTCATAGATAAGCTATGAAGACAACCTATAGATATAAATGCGTTATAACGTTAAAATAGACATTCTAAATATAGTATATTTTTTTATAAATTAATGGTCTCTGTTATAGAATAAATCTACAATATCACTTAATTCAGAAGTATCATATTGATCAGAAATTTGATTTAAGCAGTTCATAGCAAGATATTGATGATTGTTTAACTTTTCTTCTGCTCCTTCTTTTCCAAGTAAAGAAACATAAGTACTTTTATGATTTACTATATCACTGCCTACTTTTTTGCCAAGTTTTGATTCATCACCATACACATCCAGTAAATCATCTTTAATTTGAAACATCATTCCTAAATGATGACTAAATTCATCTAAATTCTTAGCAATATTTTGTTCTACTTGAGCAATGTCTACCGCAGCCATAACTGAAAAATTTAGTAAAGCGCCTGTCTTAGTTTCATGAATTGATTCTAAAGTTTCTAAACGAATTGACTTCCCTTCACTTTCCATATCAAGCGCTTGGCCACCCACCATTCCCCAATGTCCACTTGCTTTTGAAAGTCTTTTTATAATACTTACTTTCACACTATCTTCAATGGTAGTATCATTAGAAACTAATTCAAAAGCTTTTGTTAATAATGCATCACCAGCAAGAATGGCTTTCCATTCACCATAAACTTTATGATTTGTTAATTTTCCTCTACGGTAATCGTCATTATCCATTGCTGGTAAATCATCATGAATTAAAGAATAAGTATGAATCATTTCCAATGCTAAAGCACTATTTAGTCCTTGTTGATAATCTTTGTTAAGCATTTTTAGTGTTAATAATAATATGACTGGTCTGATTCTTTTACCACCAGCATTTAATGAATATTTCATACTTTCTTCTAAATTAGTTTTTAATGGTGATGATTGTATTGACTTATTCAGTGATGTATTAATTATATTTATTAATTTATTCATCTGTAGTTTCTTCATTTCCTTTATCACCAACTTCTTCTTGCATTAATTCATTCACTTTTTTCTCTGCTTCTTTTAAAGTTGAATCACAATTAGCAGATAGTTTCATACCACGTTGGTATAAATCGAGGGATTCTTCTAAAGAAACTGCTTCATTATCCAATTTTTGAACGATATTTTCAAGTTCTTTCATCATTTCTTCGAAACTTTGCTTTTCTTTACTCATCATTACACCTTACTTTCTTAACCGTTGCATCGACACTTCCGTCTTTCATTGTTAAAGATATTTGGTCGTTTTCATTCAATTTATGTGTGCTTGTAACCACTTCATTGTCTTTATTGACAATTGCGTACCCTCTAAGCATCGTATTGGTGGGGCTTAAATTATTAAGACTTTCTAATTTGTTTTTTAGCACTGTTTTTAAATTAGTAATGTTATTGGACATTATTTTGGACAATCTAGAATGCAATTGATAAATAGATTGCTTTTCCTGAGTAATCTGCTGATTTAAATTTTTAAAATTAAAACTTTGTTGAAGTAACTTGAGGTGATGTTTTGACTTTTCAACTTTAGTATTTAATAGATGATTTAATTGTCTTTCTAATTCATCTCGTTTTTGAATTTGTTGATCGTACAATAAACTCGGTTGCTTAAATTTGTAATATGATGATATGTGATTAAGTTGTTTCTTCTGATGTTCGATATATTGTTTTATATATCTTGATAATGTATATTCATACTGTTTAATTTGTTGTAATAACTCATATTGATCAGGTGTTGCTATAACAGCAGCTTGAGTAGGTGTCGCAGCTCTAACATCTGCTACAAAATCGCTCAATGTAAAATCAGTCTCATGACCTACAGCTGATATAATAGGTGTTTGACAATTAAAGATGGTTTTAACAACATCTTCTTCATTAAAGTTCCACAAATCTTCAATTGAACCACCACCACGTCCAACTATTATTGTATCAACATCTAATGAATCAGCATATTGAATCTTTTCTATTATATCTTGTCTAGCTTGCGTGCCTTGAACAAGGGTACTGATTTGAATTTGTTCGACCAAAGGGTAACGATTGTTAATCGTACTATGTATGTCTCTAATGGCTGCACCTGTGCTCGCTGTTAAAACCGCTATTTTCTTTGGATACTTTGGTATGAGTTTTTTGTTACTTTGATTAAAATAGCCTTCTTTTTTCAATTTCTTTTTTAGTAGTTCAAGCTTTTGGTATAAATTACCAATACCATCGAGTTGCATCTTATTAACATATATTTGATAATTTCCTCGTCTTTCATAAACAGAAACGCGAGCTTCAATTAAAACCTCATCACCTTCTTTAGGCTCAAAGCCTAACTTAGAAGCATTTCCTTTAAACATCATTGCACTGATGACACTTTCTTTGTCCTTGACATTAAAATATAAATGTCCGCTTGAATGCTTTTTAAAGTTAGATAATTCTCCTTTAATAAGAACTGACTGTAGATGAGGATCTTGGTCAAATTTATATTTTATATATTTAGTTAGTGCAGAAACACTTAAATATTCAGTCATAGTTATCACTCATTTTAATCATTTATATTACTTAAAACACCATTAACAAATTTATAATGATCATCATCACTAAACTGTTTTGTGAGTTCTACAGCTTCATTAACAACTACTTTTTTAGGTGTGTCGCTGTGCAATATTTCAAAAGTTGCCATTCTTAAAATAATACGATCTGATTTCAGTAAACGATCGATAGACCAGTCTTTTAAATGGGGTTTAATTGTTTCGTCTAAAACGATTTGATGATCTTTGACTCCAGTAACTAACCAGTATATAAAATCAAAGTCTAAATCAGAATGATCATCTTTAATAAATTCAATTGCTTCTTGAATTGTTAAATCTGTCTCTTTTATTTCAAGTTGAAATAAAGTTTGAAAAGCTTGTACTCTTGCATCTTTACGACTCATATTTTACTCCTTCAAATGTATTTATAAAATTATAGGTACAACTTTCTAGTAAAGTGCACCTATAATTTAAATTATTTATTTTTCTGCGACGATACTTCTGATGTGAATATTAATTTGCTGTGGTTCAATAGCTGTCATTGTCGTAATTGAATTGAAAATTGCTGATTGAATTTGATTTGCAGTTTTAGAAATATTTACGCCATGTTTTAAAGAACAAAATACATCAATGTATATTCCGTCTTCTTTAGCTTCGATTTTTAAATCTCTGTTTAAATTTTTTCGACTAATCTTCTCTAGATTTGTTTTTTTTAGTTCAGCAAAATGGCCTGTAATACCTTCTACTTCTGATGTCGCAATGGATGCGATAACAGATAATACTTCTGGTGCTATTTCAATTTTTCCTAAATTAGATTGAGAATAATCTGCTACATTGACCATTCTTTATCCTCCTATTGGTTATTATCGTCCATAATATTATACTTTTCTAGGAATTTTGTATTAAATTCCCCACTTCTAAAAATATGATTATTTAGAAGTCTTAAGTGGAATGGAATCGTAGTGTCGATACCTAAAACAAGATATTCACTTAAAGCACGAATGCCTGTCATAATTGATTCTTCACGTGTAGGTTCGTGAACTATAAGTTTTGCCACCATGGAGTCATAGTAAGGTGGTATCGTATAATTAGTATAACATGCTGATTCAATTCTCACTCCAAAACCGCCTGGAGCAAGATATTGGGTAATCTTGCCTGGTGATGGCATAAAGTTTTTGTAAGGATTTTCAGCATTGATTCGAAATTCAATAGCGTGACCGTTAATGGAAATATCTTCTTGTTTAAAAGGTAACGCCTCACCCATAGCAACTTTGAGTTGTAATTTTACTAAATCTACTCCTGTTACCATTTCAGTTACTGGGTGTTCAACTTGAATACGTGTATTCATTTCCATGAAATAAAATTGGTTATCATCTAAATCATATATAAATTCAATTGTACCTGCGTTTTCATAATTTACAGCTTTTGCAGCTCTAATTGCAGCATTACCCATTTCTTGGCGTTTATCTTCACTTAGTACTGGTGAGGGTGCTTCTTCAACGAGCTTTTGCATTCTTCTTTGAATTGTACAATCACGTTCACCTAAATGTATAACGTTTCCATAAGTATCGCCAATAATTTGAATCTCTATATGTCTAAAGTTTTCTATAAATTTTTCTAAGTATAAACCACCATTTCCGAACGCGGTTTCAGCTTCTTGTTGTGTCATACGGTAACCAGTTTCAAGTTCTTTCTCATCACGAGCAACCCGAATACCTTTTCCACCACCACCTGCTGTGGCTTTGATGATAACTGGATAGCCGATTTTTTTAGCTATTTTTTTAGCGTCATCTATACTTTGAATAAGTCCTTCACTTCCTGGTACTACAGGTACATTGGCTTTAATCATTTCAGCTTTAGCAATATCTTTTATTCCCATTTTCTGAATTGATTGATAGCTTGGCCCAATAAATTTTAATTGGCATGCTTCACACAATTCAGCAAAATCACCATTTTCAGCCAAAAAGCCGTATCCAGGATGAACACCATCACATCCTGTAGAAGTAGCGATAGATAAAATATTTGGTATATTTAAATAAGAATCTTTTGATAAAGTAGGACCGACGCAGTATGCTTCATCAGCAATTTGAGTATGTAATGCATCTTTGTCACCTTCTGAGTATATAGCTACTGTTTGAATACCTAAATCGTGTGCCGCTCTTATTATTCTTACTGCGATTTCACCACGATTAGCGATTAAAATCTTTTTCATTATTTCACCTTAAATAACGGCTGGCCATACTCTACCATTTGTCCGTCTTCTACTAAAATTTCTATGATTTCACCTGTTGTTTCGGCTTGAATCTCATTAAATAATTTCATAGCTTCTAATATACAAACAGTACTTTCATTCGTAACTTTATCTCCAACTTGAACGTATGCTTCTTCATCTGGTGAAGGTGATTTATAAAATGTACCAACCATTGGTGCATTAATGGTATTGTATTCATTATCACTACTTTGTTCATCTTTAGAGCTATGTGATGGCTTTTGTTGTGTTTCATTATGCGTATGATTTATCGGTTGAGTTGGTTGTTGAGTAACTTGCGGTGTAACTATTTCAGTCTCTTTTTCTTTTTTTAAATTAACTACGCTACCTTTATTATCTTCAATATTTATTTCAGTTAAACTAGATTGATCAAGAATTTCGATTAATTCTTTTATTTCTTTAAAGTTCATTTCTTACTGACTCCTTAGGTTTGTTTTCATCTACCCATCTATTTTACTTGAGTAAAAGATTCAATTCAAGCATGTTCATTAAACATCAAAACGTCGGTATTTATTTAAATATTTTAGAGATTGACTAAAAGCATAAAAAAGACACTCGTTTCGTTTTATTTTTTGTATTTTAACGAAACGGTGTTTTAAAAGTTACTTTGCTGAATTGTACACTCTGTATATCAACTCGATATTTTAGATAAGTTACCATTTATAAATCAAATGATTTCAGTTAATATTTCTATACCTTTTTCTAATTGTTTTTTAGTGATGGTCAATGGCGGTAATAACCTAATCACATTTTTACCAGCTGTTAAAATGATTAACCCCATACGTTTAGCTTCTCGCACTACTTGACTAGGATCATTAGTGACCTCTATTCCTACCATTAAACCTACACCACGTACTTCAATTACATTTCTTTTATTTACTAAACTTTTTCTTAAGTTTTCAATAAGAAATTGCCCCTTTGATTGAACATCATTCAGCAAATCAGCATCATTAATGATAGAAAGCGTTTGGTTTGCAGCAGCCAATGATAATCTATTTCCACCGAATGTTGTACCATGAGAACCGTAGCCAAATGCATGACCTAAATTCTTTTTGCCTAACATTGCTCCAATAGGAAGGCCATTACCTAATCCTTTAGCTAATGTGATGATATCTGGAGACAATTGATAATGTTCATGAGCATATAACTTACCGGTTCTACCTATGCCCGTTTGAACCTCGTCTACAATTATAAGGATATCTTTTTGTTTACAATACTCATTTAATTGCTTCATAAATAAAGGATCAGCAGGTAGTACTCCTGATTCACCTTGAATTATTTCTATAATTACAGCAGCAGTATTATTTGAAGTTAATGATTTAAATGAATTAAAATCATTAAAAATAGCAAATTTGAATCCAGGAACAACCGGACCAAATTGATCTGTAATTTTCTTCTGTCCTGTTGCAGACATTGCGCCGTACGTTCTGCCGTGAAAAGACTTTTTAAAAGCAATAATTTCCGACTTACCAGTAGCTTTACGTGCGAGTTTGATAGCTGCCTCATTCGCTTCTGTTCCGCTATTACAAAAGAAAGCTAAATAATCTCGTTGACCAATTAATTTTTGAGCCACTTCCTCTTGGATACTACTTAGGTATAAATTGGGTGAATGCCATATTAAATTCAGTTGATTATAAACTGCTTGGTAAATTTCCATATTAAAACCCAGATTTGTCACACCTATACCTGACGAAAAATCTAGGTAGACATTATTATCTTTATCAATTAATTCATTTTGATTAGCATCAACAAACTCTATATTGTCACGCTTGTAATTATTAAAAAGATAACTCATCATTAATCACCCCTTATGATTGTTCCTTTTTGTAAATTATTTGCAATTAAAATCGATTCAACACCAGATTCTAATGTTTGGATTGCACTCTCAATTTTAGGTATCATTCCGCCTGTAATTATTTTATTTTCAATTTTTGTTTTTGCTTCATTAATTGTAAGAGTAGCAAGCGTTTTATCTTTTTCAATTACACCAGGGACATCAGTCATATATACTAATTTTTCGACTTTTAGTTTCTTAGCAATTGCGGTGGCGAGATGATCAGCATTAACATTAAGATACTCCCCTTGCTCATTTACACCCAAACTAGTGATAATTGGTATTATGTCGCGTGATAACATTTTTTCTAATAGCATCGTGTTGATTTCTTTAACTTTACCAACGTAACCATAGATATTTTTATTTAAAAATTCGGCGCTTACAAGTTCTTTTATCTTTTCTTTAAATTGAAAAAATTCTAAATTAGATTCTTTAAGTCTTTCTAAAAGTTGATGGCCAACTATGTTAATTAAAGCATCATATATGATAGGTAAATCATTTTTAGCAGTTACTCTCATGCCATCAATTTTAATAGTTGAATGATTGTTTTTAGTTAATAAATTACTGATGACTTGGCCGCCACCGTGAACAATAATTATTTTTTTGTTTTCAAGGTGCCAAGCATTAATTTGTTGTATAAATGCGTCGTTTAAATTTTCTATAGCTATACCACCGAGCTTAATTACGATGATGTTTTTCATATGTTCCTCCTAAGTGGTGTATAGTGCGTTGATTTTAACGTAGTCATACGATAAATCACATCCCCATGCTTGACCTTCACAATTCCCTTGATGAAGGTCAAGCTGAATTGATATTTCTTCAGCACTCATTATTTCTTGAATTTCTTCTTTATCGTACTTTACTGGTGAGGATCTTATTAATACAGGTATCCTACCTATAAAAATGTCTACCTGATTAATATCAAAATATGTTTTAGCATAACCTGCAGCAGCAATAATTCTACCCCAATTAGGATCTTCGCCAAAAATTGCGGTTTTTACTAAACTTGAACCCACCACACTTTTAGCAATCATTCTTGCAGCACTAGATTCTTTTGCACCTTTAACCGTGACTTCTATTAATTTAGAAGCACCTTCGCCATCCCTTGCAATACTTTTTGCTAAATCGGTCATAATATATAGAAGCATCTGCTTAAATTTATAGTAGTCTTCGCTGTCTTTTTTAATTTCGTTATTATTTGTACATCCATTTGACATCACAAGCACCATATCATTTGTTGAAGTGTCACCATCTACAGTGATTTGATTGAATGTAACTTCAACCACATCTTTTAAAGCCTGTTGTAATGTTTGTGATGAGATGTTAGCGTCACAGGTTATAAATGCTAGCATTGTAGCCAAATTAGGATGTATCATTCCTGACCCTTTTGCTACACCTGCCATCGTTACTGTATCGCTACCAAATTCTTCGTTTACAACGCATGTTTTTGTATGAGTATCCGTTGTTAATATCGCTTTTGCAAAGTCATCAGCATTACCGTTTTTAACTAGTTTGGAAAAGCCATTCTTTAGAATAGACATTGGCATCACCTTTCCAATAACACCAGTAGATGCGACACCAACATATTCTGGTTGAATTTGTAATTTATTTGCGGCCAGTTGTTGCATTTTAAAAGCATCTTTTTCTCCTTGTTTACCAGTACAAGAATTAGCAATACCTGAATTAACAACAATAGCTTGCATTTTACCACTTTTTTCGATGCTGTTTTTTGTTAATTTTAATGGTGCAGCAATGACCTTATTAGTTGTAAATACACCAGCTACATTTGCAGGTACTTCTGAAACAATCCAACCAAAGTCTAATTTTTTCTTTTTAAAGCCAGCGTGCAGACCATCAGCTGAAAATCCAAGAGGACTTGCAATATTTCCCTTAATTATATTCATAATTTAGTCCCCCCTATATTAGATATATAAAGGCGCCAAAATTAAACCATCAGTTTCGTCGAAATTAAACATCAGATTCATGTTTTGAATTGCTTGTCCAGCGGCACCTTTAATTAAATTATCAATAACTGATGAAATTGTTAAAACACCCGTGGTTTCGTTATAAACAAAACCAATATCAGTGTAATTTGTTCCTATTACTTCATTTAACTGTGGTAATCCATCTTTAATTCTTATGAAAGGCTTATTTTTATATACATCCTTGTAGGTAGATTCTATTTGATTTATTTTAACTCCGTTTTCAAGCCGTGTGTATATAGTTGCAACAATACCTCTATTAACCGGAATAAGCGATGTCGAAAACTGAATATTCTGTAAACTTTTGTTAAAAAACTGCAACGTTTGTACAATTTCAGGAATATGTTGATGTTTATTAAGTTTATACGTCACATAATTATTGTTTACATTTACGTAATGCGATGACTGATTTAATTTTTTACCAGCTCCAGTAAGACCACTTTTAGCATCAACAATTATAGAATCAACACGGATTAAATGATTGCTGATTAAGGGATATAGCGCTAATTCAGTTGCAGTTGCATAACAACCAGGGTTAGCAATAAATCTATTGCGATGACTAATATTCATTACTTCTGAGAGACCATATGTAAAACGCTTTTGTATATCAACAGTACACGGTGATTTTTTATACCATTTGAGATAAACATCTGGAGATAAACGATGGTCACCTGATAAGTCTATAACAGGAAAATTATTTTTAACGAAATTTTTGGATAAATCTTTTGCAACGCCACTCGGAGTAGCAAAAAATACCAAATCTGAATGTGTCATAATAAATTCACTGTCGAAAACCTGAATTTCTTTATCAAAAATACCTTTCAAATGAGGGAATATATCAGAAATTTGCACTCCCACTTCTTTTGTAGCATGAATCGATGAAACTGTTACATGAGGGTGATTAAGTGCTAATCTTAACAATTCTAGTCCTGTATAGCCTGTGATACCTACTATAGAAATATGCATATATACACTCCTTATTGTATTATTATGTAATTATATACATATTTATTAATAATTACAATACTATATTATGTAATTTTACATTTTGAAAGCAAAAACTCCAAAGTATAACATCTTATTGATGTATACTCTGGAGTTTAGTTAATTAGTGTTTATCCTCTAGAAATGTAACTTCCATCACTAGTATTTATCACTAGTGTGTCACCTTCATTTACAAACAAAGGTACATTTAGAGTATAACCTGTTTCAACAGTCGCAGATTTTGTTGCGCCAGTGGCAGTATCACCTTTGATTCCAGGTTCAGTTTCAGTAACTTCAAGTTCTACAGTTTTTGGTAATTCAACACCAATAACTTCACTTTCATAAGATTGAACTTGAACTTCCATATTCGCTTTTAAGTAATTTAATTCATCTTTTAAGTAGTCACCAGGTAATTCGATTTGATCAAATGTCTCGTTATCCATGAATACATGGTTATCGCCATCAGCATATAAATATTGCATACGACGATTCTCGATCATTGCTTGCTCAACTTTTTCGCCAGCTCTGAAAGTTTTTTCTTGAATAGCACCTGTTCTTAAATTACGTAATTTAGAACGAACAAAAGCTGAACCTTTTCCTGGTTTGACATGTTGGAAATCAATAACTTTCCAGATTCCGTTATCAACAGAAATCGTTAAACCTGTTTTAAAATCATTTACTGAAATCATTCAGTCTCCTCCTCAATTATACGCGCTTACTCTAAAATAATAAGGTCTTTTGAGCATTTAGTAAAGACATGACATCCATTTTCTGTAATAAGAATGTCATCTTCTATTCTAACGCCACCCAATCCCTCAATGTATATGCCTGGTTCTATAGTAACACAGTTATTTATTTTTAATTCATCTGAACTATTTTGAGATAATAGTGGACCTTCATGAATATCAAGGCCGATACCATGACCAAGTGAATGGCCAAACTGCTCACCATAGTTGTGAGATGAAATATACTCTCTAGATATAGCATCTGCTTCTTTTGCAGTCATACCTGGTTTGATTTGTTCAATAGCTTTCTTTTGAGAAGTTAGAACTATATTAAATATTTCTTTGAGTTTTGGATCCGGTTCTCCTATTGCAAACGTGCGCGTAATATCTGAACAATATCCTCTATAGTATGCACCAAAATCTAATGTAATCATATCACCCTTTTCAATACGCTTATCACTTGCAACACCATGCGGTAACGCACCTCGGTAACCTGAAGCCACTATTGTGTCGAATGAAGGGCCATCTGCGCCTAATTCTAACATCTTACTTTCTAATTTAGCTTTAATTTCTCGTTCTGTCATTCCGATACTTACTTGAGTGAGGATATATTCATATGTTTGATCTACTATCTTAGCCGCTTTTTGAATGAGCTGAATTTCTTCCTTATTTTTAATTTCTCTAATCTTATCAATTTCATTAGATATGCTTATTAAAGTAATTAATCCTTTATTAAGTTCAACATAAGTATCATAACTGATTAAATGACCTTCAAAACCAATATTTGATAAATTTTCTCTTTCTAATATGGATTTAATTTCAGAAATCAAACTTGATTTTCGATTTATAATTTCAAAATCCTGTGCCTGTTCTGTAGCTTGGTCTATATATCTAAAATCAGTAATAAGATATTGTTTTTTAGGTGTTATGATTAGTGCACCACTTGTACCAGTAAAATCTGAAAGATAACGTCTATTATAATCTGATAATACTATGATTGCATCTAAGTGCTTATGTTCAATGATATCTAGAACTTTTCTTAATTTATTCATTTTTTCCCTCCTACGTTTACATTTGTACATTTTTATTTTATACATTAAAATGATAGCATAACTAGTAATAATAATAATAGTTTTTGGTTTAGGGAGAAGACAATGAAAAAGTTAATATTAATAGTTGGTGCGAGCAGTTTGCTTATGGGTTGTGGAAGTCAGAACTTAGCTCCTTTAGAAGATAAAACGACTGAGTTACGTGATGATAATCATCAATTAAAACTTGATATTCAAGAACTTAATCAAGAAATTGGCGAACATAAATCTAAAATAGCCGCCCTTAAACAAGATAAAGAAAATACTAAAGAGGCTTCATCTAATAAGTTAAAAATAAAAAATTTAAAAGCATCATCTGATTATTACGACTCTATTGCAAAAACCATTAAAGATTATAGAGATATTGAATCAAAAGTTAATAAAAATAATAATAAAGTAGCGATTCAAAGAAAATTAGATGACATTTTAAATGATATTGACGGTACTTTCATTAAATATAAAGAATCTGTAGACTCTGAATCACAATCTGAAGAAGATAAGAAAAAAGAAAAAGAAATACGTCAACTTAATAAAGACTTATCTTCAGCATTCAATACAATAAAAAAAGGATATGAAACGAAAGATAATAAAAAAATAGAAAAAGGTCAAAAAAAACTTGCAACAATAAATACAAATTTAAATTAATAGGAGTTTTGAGATGCGCAAATTCATCTTTTATTTAATATTAGCGATAGCTGCATTTGGTTTAATGATGAATCTTGATGAGTTTTTATTTTCGATTATGAAAGCCATTATTAGTTTTGCAATTATAGCTTTAATTATTTATATTATATACTATTTCTTCTTTTTAACAGAAGATCAAAGAAAGTATAAAAAAGCACTTCGTAAATATAAAAGACAAAAAAGAAAGCAATAAGGCGATATCAAATGATGTCGTCTTATTGCTCTCTTCATAATTATTTACGGTACATCCATGCTTCAGAGCGGTATTTATCTTCGAGTTCTTGTACTTCCTCTAATTGTTTTTCCGTTAATTCTAGAGGTTTAAAATCTATATTCAGTCCTTTTTTAAAACCTGCCTCAAAGGCGTTCTCCATTTCATTTAATGTAATATGTTGATTTGAAATGTCATTAATAGCTACAGCTTTTTGAACAAAATTTTCTTTCATTTTTGCTTTTAGTCGTTCATTTTTAAATTTAAACATATCAAATAAATCATCGATATCTATATCTTGTAAAATTGAACCATGTTGAAGAATGACACCTTTTTGTCTGGTTTGAGCGCTACCTGCAATTTTTCTGCCTTCTACTACAAGCTCATACCAACTAGGTGCATCAAAACATACTGAACTTCGTGGTTGCTTTAATTTGTCTCGTTCTTCTTTAGAACGGGGGATAGCGAAATAAGTTTCAAAACCTAAATTTTTAAAACCTTCTAATAATCCTTGTGAAATAATTTTATAAGCTTCAGTTACAGTTGAAGGCATATTTGGATGAGACTCAGGAACAATAACGCTATATGTTAATTCTTTATCGTGTAACACGCCTCTACCACCCGTTTGACGTCTTACTAAGCCATAGCCCTTTTCTTTTACTTTATCAATATCAATTTCTTTTTGGAGACGCTGAAAGTAGCCTATTGAGAGTGTTGCAGGATTCCAAGTATAAAATCTTATAACTGGATCGATTTCTCCACGCGATACAAAATTTAGTAACGCTTCGTCCATTGCCATATTATAATAAGGATTTTTGCTTCCAGTATTTATAAAATTCCATATTTCAGTCATAATCATACCCCTATCGAAATATTAAAATTAAAACTATTATGTATCTCTTTGTATATTTAGATTATGTGATATAAACATAATCTAACTCGAAAAAATATTTTGATAAATTGTACTAACAGTCTTATAATTATAATATCGGTAAATTAGGGAGGATGCAAGATGAGTATCTCTTTGTACATTGCAATTGGTATTATTGTTATTATCATTGCATATATGATTATCCAACAAATTCTTAATAAGCGAGCTGTAAATGAATTAGACCAAAATGAATTCCATAAAGGTTTAAGAAAAGCTCAAGTTATTGATGTGAGGGAAAAAGTGGATTATGATTATGGACATATTAATGGTGCACGTAATATTCCTATCACAGTATTTAAGCAACGATATCAAGGACTAAGAAATGACCAACCTATTTATTTATGTGATGCTAATGGTATAGCAAGTTATCGTGCTGCACGTATATTAAGAAAAAATGGATATAAAAATATTTACATGCTTAAAGGCGGTTACAAAAAATGGACAGGTAAAATAAAATCTAAAAAGTAATTTTACGAAATGATGTCTTTAAGTTATTAAACTCTTTGAAAGGATTATGTTAATAGATGCTTTCAAAGAGTTTTTTTAGATGATGATATATAAACCTTTCAAAGAAGAAGCTGGGACATAAAGTTCCAAGATAAGTTAATAAAGACAATTTCTATTGAAAAAATATAGAAATTGTCTTTTTATAATTTTTTTGATTATTTTTAGCTCGTTGAACTGTTACTTTTCTTATATTAAGTGCCATTAGTACAAATTCTAGTTCTCTTTTGGCTTTATTTATCTCTCGAACGGACATTCGAGTGAAACTCAAAATAGACTTCACAAATCCAAAAAAGCTTCCAGACCAAATTTTCTTTGACTGTAGATGGTTTTTGCTTTTTGTTCTGAAAGTTTTATTAATTTGGGTTTTATAAAATATTTCCATTTAAAATTCTTCATTATTTTTTAAACATTTCAATGTAAAATTACATATCAACAAAAATATTTTGGCGAGACTCTTGAGAGAACAGGATAGCTGAAGACTACAGGCTGAAGCTACCTCCTAAGAATGCGAGTCAACAATACGAAGTATTGTAAATAAAGAAGCCAGTAAATGAATTTATGAAAAACTCATTTACTGGCTATTTAGCTAGTAATTATGTCCCTGCTTTTTCTTTATTTATATAACTTTCATATTGAACGACTCGTCATCAAAAGTTACCGTTTCAGCCTGTATTTTGGATTCGCGCACCTTTCACAGAAATATCGTAAAAACACTACGTATTAACATATAATCTTATTTTTAAATGTTTTAAAAAAGATATTTTTTATTTAGTAAAAGATTAGTATAAGTTAACTTTTGATTATTGTTACTCTTAGAAGTTTTAGCTAGTATATAGATTTCTAATTAGCGATTTAATTATCTTCAGAATCAATATTTGTGTGTTCTTTATACTTTTCGTCCTTAAGTTCTTCAAATTTAAGAATTGGTTTTCGTGCTGCAGTGGTCTCATCTAATCGATCAATTATAGTCGTATGTGGTGCTTCTAAAACTTTATCTGGATCATTTTTTGTTTCGTCAGCGATTTGAATCATCGCATCAATAAAGTAATCAAGTGTTTCTTTAGATTCAGTTTCTGTTGGCTCAATCATCATTCCTTCTTCGACATTGAGAGGAAAATATATTGTAGGTGGATGCACACCAAAATCTAACAGTCGCTTAGCCATATCTAATGTTCTGACACCATATTGTTTTTGTAAAGTTCCACTTAATACAAATTCATGTTTACAATATTGATTGAACGGAATTTCAAAGTGATTTTTAAGGCGAGATTTTATATAATTCGCATTAAGAACGGCAGCTTCAGATACTTCTTTTAAACCATTGGCTCCCATTGATCTGATATAAGTATATGCTCTTAAATAAATGCCGAAATTTCCATAAAACGGTTTTACTCGTCCAATTGAATTTGGAATATCATTATCATATTTATACCTATCGTTATCTTTTATAACCATAGGCTTAGGTAGATAACTGGCTAATTTCTCTACTACTCCAACTGGTCCTGATCCTGGTCCACCACCGCCATGAGGACCAGTGAATGTTTTGTGCAAATTAAGATGTACCGCATCAAAGCCCATATCACCAGGACGTACTTTATCTAAAATAGCATTTAAATTTGCTCCATCGTAATATAATAAACCTCCTGCTTCATGAACGATTTTCCCTATTTCAATAATATTCTGTTCAAATATACCTAATGTATTTGGATTAGTTAACATGATTGCAGCTGTATTATCGTTTACTACTCTTTTTAAATCTTCTATGTCAACTTCCCCACATTGATTAGATTTTACAGTTACTGATTTAAATCCAGCAAATGAGGCAGAAGCAGGATTAGTACCATGTGCTGAATCAGGCACTATTACTTCATCACGATGGCTTTGTCCATTTTTTTCATGATAAGCTTTGAAAATCATTAAAGC
This sequence comes from Staphylococcus sp. HMSC063F05, assembly GCF_001837075.1. Lineage (NCBI taxonomy): Bacteria > Bacillati > Bacillota > Bacilli > Caryophanales > Staphylococcaceae > Staphylococcus > Staphylococcus sp. HMSC063F05. The sequence continues at coordinate 64,291 of NZ_KV831328.1, read as the reverse complement.
AGTCCACTCACCATGTGCACCTGCAGCAGGTTGTAGGGTAACTTCATCCATACCAGTAATTTCCTTCAATTCTTCTTGTAAACTATATATAATTTCAAGAGAACCTTGAACGTGTTCTTCTTCTTGTAAAGGATGAGATTCACTAAAACCAGAAATACGGGCTACCTTTTCATTGATTTTAGGATTATATTTCATCGTACAAGAACCTAATGGGTAAAATCCAGTATCTACCCCGAAATTTTTATTTGATAGTTCGGTATAATGTCTAACTAAATCTAATTCTGAAACCTCGGGAAATTCAGCCTTATGTTTACGAATATACTTATCATCTAAGAGTGAAGCAATACTGATATTCTCAATGTCATTTTGTGGTAATGAATACGCATATCTATCTTTTTTGGATCTTTCAAATATTAAAGGACTTGATTTACTAATCATTTAACTCACCTGCTTTCGTAACGAAATCATCGATTTCATCTTTAGATCTTAACTCTGTAACTGCTACTAACATATGGTTTTTAAAATCATCAGATACTTCACCTAAGTCAAAACCACCAATATATCCATATTCTGCTAATTTAAGATTAATATTTTTTATTGGTTGATTAAATTTGACTACAAATTCATTAAAAGATTGTGCTTTTAGTACCTCAAAACCATGTTCTTCAAACTTATTTTTGGCATAATTGGCATTTTTAAGATTTTGAACTGCAATTTCATAAATACCTTGTTTACCTAAAGCTGACATTGCTATTGAAGATGCAAGTGCATTTAAAGCTTGATTTGAACAAATATTAGAAGTTGCTTTATCACGGCGGATATGTTGTTCTCTAGCTTGTAACGTGAGAACAAATCCACGATTACCTTCGTCATCTTGAGTTTGCCCAACTAATCGACCAGGTACTTTTCTCATTAATTTCTTTGTTGTAGCAAAGTATCCACAATGCGGACCCCCAAATTGTGTAGGAATACCAAAAGGCTGTGTATCTCCCACTACTATGTCTGCCCCGAATGTACCTGGGGGTGTTAGTAATCCTAAAGAAAGTGGATTGGCATATACGATAAATAAAGCTTTTTTATCCTTTATATAGTTATTAATTTGTTCTAAATCTTCAATAGAACCATAAAAATTGGGATATTGGACAGCGACAGCTGCTGTGTTGTCATCGATAAGTTGTTCTAATTTCTCTAAATCAGTAATAGTACCTTTAAGGTCAACTTCAATTATTTCAAATTCATCACGAGTTTTGGCGTATGTGTGTAGAATTTGTAAAGCTTGATAATGTAGTCCACTTGAAACTACAATTTTATTTTTTTTCGTATGACTTAGTGCCAATATACATGCTTCAGCAAAACTAGTCATACCATCATACATAGAAGAATTTGCTACATCCATATCTGTTAATTCACAAATGAGTGTTTGAAATTCAAAAATTGCTTGTAACTCACCTTGAGAAATTTCAGGTTGATAAGGTGTATATGCGGTGTAGAATTCAGATCTTGAAATCATTGCATCGACAACAGCTGGAGTATAATGATCATAAACGCCCGCACCTAGAAATGTTGCATGTGTTTCTTTAGTTGTATTTTTAGCTGCGAGACGATTTAACCTTCTAAGTAATATCGTCTCCGCTTCGCTTTCGGCAATATTTAAATTTCTTTTTAATAAAATATCTGTAGGTATATCATCAAATAATTCGGAAATAGATTTTGCCCCAATACTATTTAGCATTTCATTTTTATCTTGTTCTGTTAATGGTATATAACGATGACTCAATATTTACACCCCTTTATATTTATTTCTCAATTTGATTTTTTTTAACTATTTTTGCCTCAACTTGACGCTTACGTATTTGCACAATTACTTTTTTGCCCATTTCAAATGCATCTCTATCTATTATTGCAAGTGCTATAGATTTACCAGAAGATGGGGATTGTGTTCCTGATGTAACGAAACCAATTTCATTACTATTTTCATCTAGTACGTCATAACCTGTTCTAGCAATGCCTTTACCTAATAGTTCAAGACCTACTGTTCTACGCTCGGAACCATTTTCTTTTTGAGCTTTGAGTACGGATTTGCCAATAAAATGATTTTCAATTAACGGTTTAGCAGCGAAGGCTATCCCTCCTTCATAAGGAGTAATTGATTCAGATAAATCTTGACCATGTAAAGGTAATCCTGCTTCAAGTCTTAGCGTATCACGAGCACCTAAACCGCATGGTGTAACATCGTATTCTAATAATTGCTCCCATATATCCTTAGTATCTTCTTGCTTACAGTAAATTTCAAAGCCATCTTCTCCAGTATAACCAGACTGCGAAAGAATAATAGATTTACCAAAGATTTGTACGTTCTGTTTGAATTCAAACATTGCCATATGGCTTACATCTATATCCACTAATTCATTTATTAATGCTCTTGAATGAGGACCTTGAATAGCTAATTGGCCGTATTTGTCTGAAGTATTGCTCACATCTACAGTAAAATTAGAGCTATGTTTCTTAATCCATTGATAATCTTTATTGGTATTGGCTGCATTTACAATAAGCAAGTAGTGGTTTTCATTAAGTTTATATGTAACTAAATCATCAATGATGCCCCCCTCATCATTACATAACGCACTATACATTGCTTTATCATTTGTTAGAAGATTTGTATCATTAGAAAGGATGTATTGTATGAATTGTTCTGCATCTTTACCACTAATTTCTATCTCTCCCATATGACTTACATCAAAAAGACCAACATTATATCTAACTGCATTATGTTCTTCTTTGATACTTGAGAATTGAACAGGCATTGCCCATCCTCCGAACTCAACAATTTTAGCACCACTATCAACGTAATTTTGATATAAAGGTGTTTTTTTCAAATCTGTTGTCATACGTGTACCCCCAATTAATAATTTTTAAAAAACAGGATAGCATAAAGCTACCCTGTTTTAATACACATTTCAGGAATGCGTTACAGTATTATCCTTTTGCCTGAGAGTTTCGTTATTTCACTTGCACCTTCGGCGATAGAGAGTCAAAATTGTAATAGACTAAAAACGTTTAACTTATAATGATTCAAGTTTTGATCTCTATTCTCTCTAATACTGATCAATCGCTTAATAATTTTGTTTTAATTAAAGTGCAAATTTCAGAAACACTCTGTGCACTATCAACTTTCATGAATGCGATTTCATTATATCTTGAAAGTCTTGAAGAATACAAGGCATCAAGTTGGTTAAGATTTTTACTTTTAGCATTGGGTCTATGTGAATCATTTTTAACTCGTTTGAAAATGATTTCAATGTCACAGTCTAGCCAAACTACATGCTTTTGATTTTTTAAGAGCTTTAATGAATTCGTATCTTCTATAATACCTCCTCCAGTTGAAATAATATCGAAAGTATTGAGACAAGATTTTAGGTATCTAGTCTCCAATGATCTAAATCCTTTTTCTCCGATATCATTAAATATATCAGGTATAGATTTACATTCATTTACTTCAATAAAATTATCTAAATCCACATAACTTAAATTATATAAATCTGAAAGATATTTTCCAACAGTAGTTTTACCAGTTCCCATGAAACCAACTAAAATAATAGGCACTTGAATACTCTTCAAATTAATCTACCTCTTTTAACTTATTAACGATAACTTTATTGTAGTAAACATCTAAGTTATGTATTGTCTTTAATTTTAAACTATATTGAGAGATATAAAAAGATATAATTGATAAATAAATTGAAAAAATTACTATTAAATATAAACTAATGAACGCTTTTCGGCTATATAAACAGGATTTCTTTGTGTTCATCGTTCGTTTCTCCTGTTGTTATTAATAATTTTACTATATTATCGTTCGTTTTTAATATACGAGTAGACAAGACGTGATTTAACAATGTAATATTACCTTTTTGATTAATGTTTTTGTAAATTTTACGGTTTTTATAAATATATCTAATAACATCTTTATCTTTCTTAAGTTTAATTGTATATGCATTTTCTATCTCATAATTGTTTTGAGTCGTCATTTTCTCTTTAAGTAAATCTCTTCTAAAAAATTCAAATTGAATATCTTCGTTATTTTGAGCAGTATTAAGATAAAACGAAGTCAATTTAAGTATAGTAGGTAATAAAGCGAGAATTAAAGTAGTCACAAATAAAGCAAATAATGCTTCGATGTAAGTAAATGCTTTTATATTAAATTGAAATACATGTTCGCGTATTAAATGCTTTATCCTCCCCACATATTTTATTATTGAATAATTGTATTTCATAATTTTCTATTACAACCCCTTGATAAAGTTCTTTCTTTTTATAGTGTTGAAGGCTAGTTATCATGATTTGCTTGATTTTTATATTATTTAAATTGATAAGATACTGATTGTTTAAGTTTGAAAACATAGGTATTAAAATCATTGTTATTGTACTAACTATAAAAAAGGCTAGCAATGCATCAATAATTAAAGACCCTTTAAATTTATATTTTGACAAATCTCAAACGCCCCTTTTCAATATGGAAGATTAATCTATAAGCATGTGAATTATATTGTAAAATGAGCGATCCAAAATGATTTATATTTCCATTTTTATCAAAATTTAATGTTTGAATTTTAGCTATATTAATCACTTTGCCTTTATTAAGTTTAAAACTATATTTATCTCCATTTTCTTCAATTACTTGTACTCTATTTGAATTATTAAAAAATAATAAAGTTATTGATTCGTTGTTGCTAATAGCTTTAGATTTATAGTAATTAAATTTTGTTATTAATTGTTTAATTTCATATTCTTCATCAATTAGCTGAATGTCGAACAGGCTTCGTGACCATAAAGTTGTTATCAACAAGCAACTGATAATAAATAAAGTAAAAATCATCTCGACTAAACTAAATGCTTTAATGTTTTTAATTGGCAACTGCTTCTCCATTTGCAATACTAATTGTCTGACCGGATTTACATGTTTTTTGTCCTTCTTTTATAAAACCATCTGAAACCAAATCATCAATATTAGAAGGGTTGCGATTATGTTTTAAAGCGTAGGCTTCTATTTGACTGTTTACCATTTTAACTTGAGCATCACATCCAGTTGACTGAATATGAGATGTTTGTTTTGCAATATTTGGAATTATAAGTATTAACAATAAACTTATTATTAGTAATACTAAAAGCATTTCTATCAAGGTAAATGCTCGTGTTTTTTTCAATAATTTCAATGTTTTCATTGATGTCACTCCTCAAATTATTTTATTGTTTGCATAAGTTCAAACATAGGAAGCATAATGACTAAGTATAAAGATACAATAAAAATTCCCAAGATAAAGAAGATGATAGGTTGTATAAATTTTGTTTGTTTTAACACTTTTTCTTCAAATTGCTGTAATAGCATTTGACTGTATAACTTTAATTCTATATCTAATTTCCCATTTTTCTCTCCTTGTTCTATGAATTTAATCAAATCATTTTGAAAACATTTTAAATTCATTAATATAACAGGTAACGGGAGCCCTTTATTAGCTTCTTTAAAAAGATAATCACCCAGAAATTTAAGAAAATCGTTATCTTGCTCATTACGATATATACGGACAATTTGTTGAAGACTTGTACCATTTCTGTAAAATAAAGAAAGTTGATTGGAAAGTTGATAAGTTCTATATATTTTATAATACGTATTAATCATTGGGATTTTTAAAATAGATTTTAACTTTTTCTCAATTGGTAGATAATAGTAGAATTTATAAGTGATAAAAAATGCTATACCACTAATAAAGATAAAAATGAAAGTTAGTTTGGGAAGACGGGTAATAATAAGAGTTAGTAGATTTTGAAATGTTGATAATTTAACATTCATAGTCTCATAAAGTTGTTGAAATTGAGGTATGACAGTTATATTTAAAATGGTTAATATGAATAAGAAGATAGAAATTAATGCAACAGGATATTGTAAGGTTTTGATGAGTCGTTTTTTAGCTTTCAGATTTCTTTTCATATATTGAACAGTATCAACGAGAGCCTCCTCAATGTTGCCGTAGTTTTCAGCAAATTTTATTTGAAGAAGAACTAATTCTGGATACCCTATTATTTTTAAAATATCATAACATGTAGCACCGTTTTGTAGATGTTGGATAATCTTTTTATTTATTGTTCGCTCTTTATATTTAAAATAGGAGTTTAAAAATTTAAAACTTTGATATAAAGTGAATCCGTGACTTAAAAGCTGTTGTAATCTCTGTAGTAAGTCTATTGATTGTATTTCAGTAAGATATTTATTCCTCTTATATTTAAATGTATTTATCGACAACTTCTTCACATATAACACCTTCTTTAGACATTTTGTTTAAATGTGTAGCTAATTTTGTGAAATTTTTAGGTAAAGAATGATTATGTTCAAAAAAATAATTTATTTGGCTTTGAAACATTAATTCCGATACTAGTTGACGATAATTTGTAGTAGTAGTGATTAATCTTTGATTAGAAATTAAATTGATTGCCTGGCACAACTCTTGGACAGAAATACCCATTTCTAATAATCGTAATAGTGCTCCCTTGCAATCATTCGCGTGCATTGTCGACAAAACTAAATGCCCGCTTAAACTGGCTTGAATCACGTATTTAGCTACGGTAGAATCTCTGATTTCACCAATTAAAATTACATCTGGATCACACCTTAAAATGGCTTTGAAAGAGCTTTCATAATTTATACCTGCCTTTTCATTGACTGATATTTGTGTGATTCCATTAAGTATTTGCTCAACTGGATCTTCAACTGATATTACATTTAAATTCAATTTTTGATGTGCATAAAGGACCATTTGGTACATTAAAGTACTTTTGCCAGAGCCAGTTGGTCCACTAAACAAAAGTAGACCTTGTTTCTTTTTCATAAAGTGTTTAAAATCTTTAAATTCATATGATTCTCGTGTAGTTTGGAAGTATTGAGGTACTATACGAATTACACAACTTTCATTGCCTAATGATAAAGGTAATGTAGAGATTCTTAAATAATATAAATGCTTCATCTTATAACTATATCTACCACTTTGTGCTCTATGCTGTGTTGATACATCTAAGCCAGATTGAAACTTCATGTATATAAGTAATTTTTTATAAATTGGAAATGAAAGTCTATCATATATTGTGAGCTCATCTTTAATTCTTAGCTTAATTATAGTGTGTTCCTCACATGGTATAAAGTGTATGTCACTTGCTTCTTGCTTAATTGCATGATTGATAATCTGTTCAAATAAAATTTTCAAAAAAATCACCTCCTACATATATAAACGTAGGAGGTGATTTTTTTACTCTATAATATTTAACCATTTATAAACGGATTGAGTTGCTCATCGTCAACTGTAGTGTAAGGCCCATGTCCAGGGAAAAGTGGCATATCACCCTCTAATTCAAATAATTTATCTTTTATTGAATCAATTAATGTTTCATAATCTCCCTTATAAAGGTCTGTACGACCGATACCATTTTTGAACAGAGTATCGCCAACAACAGCAAAGTCATTAAAAACAAAACTAAGACTACCTGGCGAATGACCTGGCGTATGTAATACTTTAAATTTAAATCCTTCAATCTCTGCAGGACCTTCTGATAAACTTAAGGGATTTGCGTGACTTTCTATTTTAGATAAACCATATTGTGTAAATTTAGATGAGCCATTTTTATCTGGATCAGTTAAAAAATCAAACTCATCTTTACTCATATAAACTGGAACCTGATATTTTTCAATAATATTATCTAATGCTCCGATATGATCATAGTGTGCATGTGTTAATAAAATTGCTTTTAAAGGTTTATTGATTTGATTTAATTTTTTTATTATTTTTTGACTTTCACTTGAGGGATCGATTAATATTACATTTTCTTCATTCTCAATGAAATACGTATTAGTATCAACTATTCCTAATGTTAAATTTGAAATTCGCATTATAATTCACCACTATGGTCTAGATGTTTTTGTACTGATTTTAATTTATCATTCATTTTTCTTGATTTATCTCGACGATCATCAATTCTAATATTTGTACAAACCCTATCTAACCCTTTATCAAAAGGTAATTCATGAATCGCTTGAATCACCTCAAAAAGGTCTTTCAAATCACCTTCGATTAATGTATTCATTGGTGTCAATTGATAATCAATTTTCCCTTGTTGTTTAAATTCATTTAACTTTGTTTGGATTTCAGCTATATATTTACTTACACTAGGTCCCTCTGTTCCTACTGGAATAACTACTACATCAACAATTGCCATTATTTAGCACCCTCTTTATCTATGATATATGTTTTGATAAGCCCAGCTGCACCAGTAATACCAGCGTCATTCCCTAACTTAGCTTGTACTATCTCAGTATTATTTTGAGCTGGAGTAAAAGTTAAATTACGGTATTCAGTTTTAATATTTTCTATAAGGATAAGTCCCGCTGTAGACATGCCCCCTCCTAGAACAATATATTTTGGATTACTAGTAACGCTAATGATACTGCATAAATAACCGATATAATTTGCCACTTTTTCAGTTATAAATATACAGAATTGATCGCCAGCTTTAGCCGCATCAAATACAGCTTTTGCAGTTACTTGGTTATCTTTAATAAGTTGTAAAATTGATGATTTAAACGTTAATTTAGGATAATAGAAATTAACTAAATTTACTACACCAGTAGCAGAAGCAACTGTTTCTATACAACCTGATTTACCACAATTGCATTGAAAACGTTGATCAAAATCAGCTCTTAAATGTCCAATCTCAGCGCCAGACCCATTGTGTCCATGTACAATTTCTCCATTAGAAATTATACCTCCACCTAGGCCGGTACCTAAAGTAATGGCTACTACATCATCAGCACCTTCGCCGGCACCTTTATGTTTTTCTCCCAAAGCAGCAACATTAGCATCATTATCAACATAAACTGGACAATTAACATATTGTTTGAAAATTTCTCTTACATTGACACTATCGGGCCAATGTAAATTAACAGCTCCGTATACAACTCCAGTATCAAAATCAACAGGCCCAGGAACACCAATACCGACTCCAACTACATTGTTAAAATCATATTTATATTCTGCAATCTTTTCAGTAAAAGAATTATAAATGTTTTTTAAAAGTAACTCACCAGTGTGGTCACTTGTATCAGTATCAATAGACCATTTATGCAATTGTTCTAAATCCTTGTCAAATATCCCCAATTTACAAGTTGTTCCGCCTATATCAGCAGCTAAAATAATATCTGTCATTACTTTTCATTCCTTCTTTGATTAATTATCAGTATACAATTTAGATATTCATCCTTCGTTAACAATTGATAACTATATAAGGATTTAATCTCTTGTATCATCATTTCATACATATCATCTGGATTTTTAAAATATATAATGAAACCATATGTTTTAAGTAATTGTAACACGTCATAAAAACTTTTAATTTTTCGTGTCATTAGATTTACTCAACTCTTTTTTTAAATTAACATATTTTTTATTATTAGGATTAATTGCTACAGCTTTTTTTATATATTTTAAAGCCTTTTTATCATCACTTAAAGAACGATTAGCTATAGCTAATTCATAATTAAGTACACCTGAATTTGGAAATTTTCTTAAACCTCTTTCCCATTCTGATACGGCCTCTGCTTGCGAACTCTTAGTTGCAGTAATCAAACCACTAAGGTAATATGTTTCATCATCGGCGTAATTATTATTAAGTGTTTGTTTTACAACATTTTTTGCTTCGCTATAATTACCTTTAATCATTTCATCCCGAATTAATTTATCATAGATATTATCCTCACTTATAGTAAATATTCTAATTTGTAAAATGATGAATATAAGTAAAAATACAATCAAAAATGACCAAAATAAAGAGCGTTGTGTTTTGAAATAATAGCCTATTAATGTAATTAATACACCACTGATAAATCCACCTAAATGTGCCATTATATTAATATTAGACATAAAAAGTGAAAAAACGATTAAAACAACCAAAGCAATTAATAACTGGCCAATCATTTTTTTATTAAAATTCTTGCTTAAATACATAATCACAAAAATAGAACCAATTAGACCAAATATTGCTCCACTAGCACCGACTGAAATTGTAGTCGTATTAAATGATAGAGAAACAAAATTTCCATATAATCCGGATATTATATAAATTATTAGCATTCGCCATGATCCAATGATTGATTCGACAATTTTACCAAAAATAAATAGAGAGAGCATATTCATTAAAATGTGTTCGAAATTAAAATGTAAAAACATTGACGAAATAAGTCTATACCATTCTCCGTGAACAACATTAAAATGAACAAGTCCACCTACTTCTAATAGTTTAACATCAGAAAATCGATTTAAGTATAAAATCATACATAACCATATCACAATATTAATTAAGATAAGTGTATATGTAATAGGGGTAAAACGTTGCATATGTTTATCAACAAGATTTTGTGTTAAAACTTTTCTTTTGTAATGAAGGTAAGTCCTTTTATCTTCATTATTAATTAGCATTTTTAAAAGTAAAAAGTTTATAGGGAGTGAATTTAAGCTTTGCTCATTGCTTATAATTTTAAATTTCAGTTTAATTGGTTTTTCTTCATTTAAATTTTCTTTTGAAAGCTCTTTATCCGTAAAATAATAAAATTCATAAGATTCAGGTATATAACCGATGAATTGTTGTATTTCTTCAGGTCGTTCCATAATTTTTGATTTATCAAACCTAATCTCTTGGGTAGATGTGACATCTTTTCTAAATACAACAATTGAATGTTTTCTCTTATGAGACAACCATATTTCATCGTCCTCTTTATCACGATAAATTACATTATAATTAAGATACCTAATCCAGTAGTATAAAGCCTTCCAATAAAGTTTATTAATATTCATTTATTCCTCCACCACTTTATTGTGATAAATAATTAATTGCTCTACAGGTTGATCGTGTGGTTCTATATTGAATTGGGCTAACTGAAAATCGTATAGTAAACTAACTGTATTACATTTATGTTGGCTCAGGAATCGGTCATAATAACCACCACCATATCCTATTCGATAGCCCAATTTGTCAAATGCAACCCCCGGTACTACAACTAAGTCCATTTTATTCGTTGTACCGACTGGGGAAATAGAATGATAAATACCTTTGCTATCTTTCTCGATATCCTCAATTGATAATAGTTGCTTAAAAGTCATGTCTTGCTGTTGATAATTTGTTTCAGGAACAAAAATTTTCTTATTATTGTTTAGCGAATGAGTAATAATTGGATATGTATTAACTTCATGAGGCATCGATAAAACAAAACCAATTGTGTTAGCTTTGCGATAAGCTTCACTTTGATATAATTTCTTAGCCAACCATTCATCAGCCAAATATTTTTGTTCTTTGTCGTAAGATTTCATCTTTTTAATTATATTTCTACGTAGTCCTTTTTTATCCATTTTATTCACCCATTTCGTTCACTTAACATTATAACGTTTATAGTTACTAATGTCATTAAGTTGGTATTTAATGATAAAAAAAGTAAATGAAAAATCCCTTCAAAGTTTTCACTTTTATAAGTGGTTACTTTAAAGGGATTAAATCGATTTTATATTGTCATGTACAAATTTTAAAAAATTTATTATTTAGTTTCACGATGTAAAGTATGTTTGTTATCACGTGAACAATATTTTTTCATTTCTACACGTTCAGGATTATTTCTTTTGTTTTTTGTTGAGATATAGTTTCTATCTCCACATTCTGTACAAGCTAATGTAACGTTTACGCGCATGAGTTTCTCCTCCTTACCTTTTCAAAATACGACTTTTTTATTATACCAATTACTTAACTAATTGCAAAGTATAATTTCGTGATTAGTTGAGTTGACAATTTAAATTAATCTTCTTTCTCTTCGTTATTAGATTGAGAGTCATCTTTTTTATTATCCTTATCTTTAAAATAGTAGTTGATTACGTCTCTACCTAAATCTCCACCATTTAACCAAGGTGGTGGAACAGGTTGATTTGTATAGACAATTGAAAAAGATAATTTAGGATCATCGACGGGTGCATAACCGATATATGTTGAGTTAACTCTAGGTTCTCCGTCTTGAAAAACTTCAGCAGTTCCTGTTTTACCAGCTGAAGGTACTACAGTATTTCTAAAACTAGCATAACCTGTACCTTGCTTTTCATTGAAAGCCATTTTGAAGCCTTCTTGAACTTCTTTAATTTCGTCATTTGAGTTATTTACCTTATTTAAAACATTACCCTTAATTTTACGTTTTAATGGACCAGTTTCATCTTTATTAGTAGATTCATAAATAGACAATCCAATATGTGGTTGAATTCTATAGCCATCATTAGCAATAGTTGATACGTATTGGGACAACTGAAGTGGTGTATATGTGTCGTATTGTCCAATAGCTAAGTCTAAATAGTTACCAGGATTATTAGTTAAGGGTTCTATTTGGCCTGGCGTTTCGTTCGGTAAGTCAATACCTGTTTTTAAGCCAAGACCTACTTGATTTAACCCTTTACGCAATTTACGACCAGCATCTGCTATATTATTAGGTAATGACATACCTGAAGTATAGGGGTCACCTGCTAATTTAAGTGCGGTTTTAAACATGTATACGTTTGATGAATGCATAAGTGCTTGTTTATCATCGATAGATACATGACCATTTTTATTAAAATAAGAACGCTTAGTTAAACCACCTTGGAATTTTAATGGCTCATCTACCATAGTTTCTCCAACATTAATAGCTTTATTTTGGTATCCAGCTAATAATGTTCCTCCTTTTACTGAAGAACCTACTGTGTATTGAGCTGTAAAGTTGCCGATATCATAATCTTTGAGTTTACCTTGCTTATCAATTTGCTTTCCTGCAATAGCGAGAATGTCTCCATTTTTAGGATTTTGGACAACCATTAACGCATTGTCCATATCCTTAGCACCTTGACTACGTAATTTAGAAATTTGTTTTTCTAATAAAGATTCTACTTTTTTCTGTAAATCAATATCTATAGTTAATTGTAAATCATGACCTCTTGAGCCAGGATTAAGTACTTCTGAACTTATTACTCTTCCAGATTTATCAGTTGTATATTTCATTTGTTTCTTCGTGCCTTTAAGAACATCTTCGTATTGATATTCAAGATAAGATTTACCGACCCGATCATTTCGTGAATAACCTTTTGATAAATATTGTTCAGTTAATTCTTTAGGTATACCTTCAGTCGAAGTCGACACATCTCCAAATATGCCTCTTAAAGTATCACCGTATGGGTATTTTCTATCCCAATCCATTGTAGTATTTACACCAGGTAATTTAGAAAGCTGTTGTGATACGGCTGCATATTCTTTCTCGCTTACGTCTTCATTTTTAATTGTTTGAGGATCTAGAGTTGACCCAGCGTTCATTTCCCGATAAATTGCTAAAACTTGCAAATCTTTTTTAGTTAACTGTTTTAATTGTTTTTTTCCTATTTTATCTCTAAGTTGGGTATCAAATTGGTCTTGTGAAATACTGCCATCCTCTAACATTAATTGTTCTTTTCTCATTAACTTTTTAGCAGATGACGGATACATTTGAATCCAAAAATCCTTTTTATCTCTCTCAGTAATTTTATCTGTATCCATTTTAATTAAATCTGTCAGTTTCTTAGCAGTATTTAACATTTCCTTTTGTGATGTTTTACGGTTTCTAGTGTATGTAATAGACATCTTTGAAGCATTATCAACTAGTACTTTGCCATTTCTATCTAGTATTCGGCCTCTTGGTACTGATTCATTAACAGTTATGTTTTCATCGTTTTTGATTAATTGTTTGTAATGAGATCCTTGTGCTATTTGTAAATAACCTAATCTCAATACGACTATAGCAAAGATAAATACTATAAATCCAAATATGAAATTGATTCTTTTATTCATGGTGTTTCTCATTTTTTCATCATTTGATTTTTCTTTTAATCTTTTTAGCAAAACAACCTACCTCTATTCAAAGTCTCTCATACAAATGATATATGATATTAGATTATTTTTCTATCATTTTAACAAAAAAGAAGCGCAGAAAAATTCCTTTATCAATTGATAGTCAAATTTATAAATATACTTTTAAACAATAATCAATAACAAAAATTTTTACATCGGTTTCATCAGTATTGTAATTCAAACTAAATGTATATACTTTTATGTTCATTTAGATTTTAATAAAAATGGATATTAAGTAATGAATCTCATTTCTCACGTGTTGTAGATAGTATATAGTTATATATGTAATTAGCCCTTAGATGCAAATCATCTAAGGGCTATGACAATAAATATAAGGTATTGTTCAAACTGATTTTTAGAATTTTTATGTTCTAAAGTTATTTAATATTGATTATTTAGTTGCATTATATAATTCATTAACTTTTTCCCAGTTAACAACATTCCAGAATGCATTGATATAATCTGGGCGTTTATTTTGATATTTAAGATAATAAGCATGCTCCCAAACATCTAAACCTAAAATTGGTGTTTTTCCTTCAGTAATTGGATTATCTTGATTTGGTGTTGTAACAATTTCTAATTGTCCATTGTTTACAACTAACCAAGCCCATCCTGAACCAAAGCGTGCTGCAGCTTTATCTGCAAATTCTTTTTTAAATTCATCTAAAGAACCCCATTGTTCTTTAATTTTATCTACTACTTCACCTTTTTCTTCAGAATTTGGTGATAATAGTTCCCAGAACAATGAATGGTTAAGGTGACCACCGCCATTATTACGAACAGCTGTTTGAATATTAGATGGCACACTATCTAAATTAGCAACAATTTCTTCGATTGATTTAGCTTCTAAATCTGTCCCTTCAACTGCTGAATTTAATTTTGTAACATATGTGTTATGATGTTTGTCATGATGAATTTCCATAGTTTGTTTGTCGATGTGTGGTTCTAATGCATCATATGCATAAGGTAAATTTGGTAATTCAAAAGCCATAAATAATCATCCTCCTAAATTGTCTATAACTATATCATAACAAGTAGATTTATAAGCAACAAAGAATATGCTTTCAAAAAAGTTTTAATTATTAAATTATTTTCCCGACTCACACGACAATTAAACAAAATTGTTAATGTGAATCTTGTTAATATTTTTCTAAACCTACTAATTGATATACTATAAATATATCTCAAATTTGTGAAGATTAAACATAAAAATGCATAAATTTTAATAAATACGACCAATGGCCTATAATTAATAAAAAGAACCTCAGTTATTGTCACTAGGTTCTTTTCCTACTAATCATGAGTATTCACTTTATGCTAAGAATTAAATATTTAAAATTCGATGATTGAAAATCTTAAATTTAAATGATGAAATGTGCCAGTATTATAATCCGAATGATATTTTAGTTTGCTTTACGTTGACATTCTTCACAAATACCATACACTTCTAATTTATGAGTATGAATATTTACATTGGGTAATTGACTTTTAATCTTTTCTATTGGACAAAAATCAATCACTTTAGTTTCTCCGCAATTTTCGCAAATAAAATGATGATGGTGATGATTTGTGCATGCGATTCTGAATTTCATTTCTCCATCTAATTCGGTACTCTCTATAATGCCTAAATCTTTAAATAAATGAAGATTTCTGTATACAGTATCAAATGATATTCCAGGATAGTCTTTATCCATTTGTTGTTGAATATGTTTAGCATTTAAATATTTATCCTCTTTAACAAAGATATCTAGCATATCTTTACGTTTATCAGTATATTTAAGTCCGTTTTCCTTTAAAACTTTAATTGCATCATTTGTATTCATTCTTAAACGACTCCCTTTTTAAACTTAATTTTTAACTTCTGAATAATCATCGTTAGTATGAGCATTAATACCAATAGTACAACAATGACGCCACCAGGTGATATATTCATATAAAAAGCTATAATTAATCCTAGAATTACAGATAATTCTCCTAATATAACACTTAATGCTATTAATTGTTTAAATCCTTTAGTTATTCTCATTGAAATTGCTATAGGAAGAGTTATTAACGCGCTTACTAATAATATACCTACAACTCTCATTGATGCAGATATTACCATAGCAACAATTACTATAAATAAAAATTGAATCCACTTTGGTATACCTATGACCTTACTATATTCTTCGTCAAATGATAAAATAAACAATTCTTTATAAAATAAAACAATAAATATGAGAACAATTATTGTAATGATAATAATTGTAGTTAAATCACTAATATTTACTGCACTAATTGATCCAAATAGTAGGCCTACGATTTCTTGATTAAAACCATCTGCTAGAGAAATAAAAATAGCACTTAGAGCAATACCAGCGCTCATTATAATAGGAATTGCAATTTCTTGATAATTAGAAAACGAAGTCCTTAATTTTTCAATTAATAACGCTCCAATAACAGCAAAAAGAATACCAAACCACATAGGGTTTATTACTGAGAAAACGGGAATAATGGTAAGCAAAAACATACCAAAGGAAATACCACCTAATGTCACGTGGCTTAAAGCGTCAGCAATTAAAGATAGTCTCCGAACTACAATAAATGCACCTATTAATGGTGCGATAAAGCCAATAAGCAGACCGCTAATCAAAGAATATCTAATAAAATCAAAATTTAATAACGCATCTATCAAAAGTTACACTTCCTCTTTGTTTCTAATATAAATTTATTCATTTCCCTCATTACAACATGTTCGGTTGTGTTGATGATCAACAAATTGAATAGGATGACCATAAATTTTTGAAATTTCAACTTCATCTAAAGACTTAAATGCTTCTGTGGAACCGTGGAAATGAAGATGTTTATTTAAACATGCTACTTCAGTAGCGGTATCTGCTACAACGCCAATATCGTGAGTGACTAAAATTATTGTAATCCCCTGTTTTTTTAATTTATCAAGTGTATCGTAAAATTTGCTTACATGTTTTGCATCAATTCCGTTTGTAGGTTCATCTAACACTAGCACACTTGGGTCTGAAATAAGTGCTCTAGCAATAAGTACACGTTGTTGTTGACCACCAGATAGTTCAGCTATATTTTTATTTATTAAATGAGATATATTTAATCTCTCTAATACCTTTGTGACTTTTTGATAGTCATTTTTATTAAATCTTTGAAATAATTTTTTTGTTTTAGTCAGACCACTTAAAACAACTTCCTTTACACTAGCTGGGAAACCTGCATTGAAGGCAGAAGCTTTTTGAGAAACATAGCTAATTTTCAATGAAGATTTATTACCTTTAAATGGTTTTCCATCAACAATTATCTCGCCCTTTTGTATAGGCAATAGCCCTAGTATAACTTTTAGTAAAGTAGATTTGCCTGCCCCGTTCGGACCAACAATTGCTAAAAATTCTCCCTGATTAATTTTGATATTTATGTTCTCTAATACATGCTTATTATCGAAATAATAATCTAAATTTCGTAATTCAAAAACTGGTGTTGTCATGGTTTTCACCTCGCATATAACTATACAACTTATTAATTTTTATGTAAATAGTAATGTTTACGACTATTTTAAATTACATATAGTTTTGCTTGTTCTATAATTAGTCTAGTGACTTTATAGTCGCAATTAAAACGATGTTATTTTTATTTAACATGATGAAATAATTAAGCCATTCACTGAATGAAAAGACGATGAATGGCTTAATTTTATAAATATTTTATTGAGTTAAAATTTTGTTTTTGAGTTCTGGATCAAATTTTTGTGATTTTAACATGTCTATTTCTAATTTATACGGTGGTTTTTTATTTTTTTTATCTTCACCAACATATGGAGTTTCTAATATTTTGGGAATATTTTTAAAAGTATCATGATGTACTACGTAATTAAGTGCATCAAAGCCAATATGACCAAAGCCGATATTTTCGTGACGATCCTTCTGTGCACCTCTTAGGTTTTTACTGTCATTAACATGTACTACTTTAATTCGATCTACTCCAATTATGCTGTCGAATTTTTCTAGTACACCATCGAAATCTTCTTTGACGTTATAACCGGCATCATGAGTGTGGCACGTATCAAAACATACTGATAAGCGATCATTATGTGTAACACCATCAATTATTTGAGCAATTTCTTCAAAAGATCTCCCTACTTCTGTTCCTTTACCCGCCATAGTTTCAAGTGCTATTCTTACATCATTATCATGTGTGAGTACTTCATTAAGTCCTTCAATAATTTTTTGAATTCCTTTATCTACACCTGCTCCGACATGCGCTCCAGGATGCAGTACAATATCTTTCGCTCCGAGCGCTTGAGTTCTTTCGATTTCTTTTTGTAGAAAGTCGACTCCTAAATTAAATACTTCAGGTTTGGTTGTATTTGCAATGTTAATGATATATGGTGCATGTACAACGATATTTGATAAGCCATATGTTTTCATTGCCTGCTGGCCTTTTTCGATATTTAAATCTTCAATATTTTTACGTCTTGTATTTTGAGGCGCACCTGTATAAATCATAAATGTAGATTCACCATATTTATGTGCTTCTTCTGCTGACCCTTGCAGCATTTTTTTGCCACTCATTGAAACATGTGATCCTATTAACATTCATTTCACCTATCCTTTATTATTTTTTCGTTTTTGTCTATTTTGCTTTTTACTATACTGCTTTCTTTCTTGACGTTTCATTTTTTCAACTTCTTGTTTAAACTTCTTTTTATAGCCTGGTTTAACTTTACATTTTGATTTACTTCTTACTTTGTGTTTAACTTCATTTGTTAAATGGTCATCTTTGCGCTGTCTTGATTTACGCATATTGTATGCCTTTATCGGTTTTAATTCACCATTCTTAATATCTACATTTTCAAATTTATAACCTCTGTCTTCAATAAGAGTAATATTACTTTCTTCATCAGGACTATATAATGTAATGGCTACACCTTTATAATTACCTCTTCCTGTTCGACCTACGCGATGTGTGAAGAAATCGATATCATTGGGTACATCGAAATTAATAACATGACTTACGCCTTCAATATCTATTCCTCTAGAAGCAAGATCGCTTGCAATGACAAATTGAAAATCTAAATTTCTTATTCTTTTCATTTGTTGTTTACGTTCTCTTGGTGTTAAACCACCATGAATCATACCTATTTTAATTCCTTCTTTATTTAAAGTGTCTGCCAATTCATCGGCATTTTCACGACTGTTACAGAAAATAATACATAGATAAGGATTCAATATATCTATCAATTCCAATGTTTTATCTACCTTAGCAGAACCTTTTGTAGGAATTAGATAAAATTCGATATTTTCTTTATTATGAGCTTTGCCATCAACTTCTACAAATTCTGGTTGACTTAAATATTTATTTAAAAATGGTTGTAATGATTTAGGTATTGTTGCACTAAATACCGCTAGATGAGCATTTTCATCATCTAATCTCGCTGCAATATGGTCAACATCTTCAATGAGACCGAGGTCAATCATTAAATCAGCTTCATCTATAATTAAATATGACGCTAAATGTGCATGAAGATAACCTGAATGTGCTAAATCATTAATTCTTGTTGGTGTACCAATAATGAGTTGTGGTTGATGGCTACATCGTTGTTTATCTTTTTCTAAATCGGTACCACCAATGAAAAGTTTTACATTTATACCTTTTTTGAATTTTACTAAATGCATAGCAACTTGATATAGTTGCTGAGCAAGTTCACGTGTTGGAGCTACTACGATGGCTTGTGGCTCTTGAATGTCACTTTCTATAAGTTGAATTAATGGTAAAAGAAAAGCGTGTGACTTTCCAGTTCCAGTTTGAGATTGTCCTATTAAATTTGTTCCTTTAAGAATTCTCGGTATGATTCTATTTTGGATTTCAGTCGGTTTTTCAAAATTGAGATTTTTAACAGCTTCAATTAAATTCTCATCTAAATTAAAGTGTTCAAATGGATGTTTTGACATAATTTGTTCTCCTTTAAATGTTTATCAATAACATTTATTTATATTTAAATGGATCTGTGTTGATTTCAGAAGCATATATTGGAAATTGATTTTCATATTTAAATAACCATTTTTCTAATAATTCTTTTAATCCTTCTTTCATAACATACTCACTATAATGATTGATGTCTAATAAATTTACATTTTGGATTTTAGCATCTAAAGCATCATGGTGTTTAATATCACCAGTAACAAAAACATCTGCTCCAAGTTGGCTAGCTTTATACTCAAATCCTATACCTGAACCACCTATGATAGCTACTTTCTTAATTGGACTATCATGTTGACCTGTATATCGTACGCTCGGTATATTGAGCTGTTTTTTGGCATATTCAGAAAATTCATCTAAAGTCATAGTTTGGTTTAATTGTCCAATAATCCCTAATCCATACTCACTTTCTTTGTTCATTTTAATAAAATCAAAAACTGGTGTTTCGTATGGGTGATTATCTAAAATAGCACGTTTAGTTATTTCTAATTCATTGTCTTTTATCATAAACTCAAGTTTTATTTCATCAACATATTCGATACTATCTAACTTCCCTATATAAGGACTTGCATCACCTACTGGTTTAAATTGCCCTTTACCTTCACTTTCAAAGAAACAATATTCGTAATTACCTTCTTTAGCTAATCCAAGTTCGTTTAAACTGTCTTTGAAATCTTCAATATAATTTTTAGGTATAAAAGTTTGAACTTTGTAATAATATGAGCTATTTGTATTAATCATTGATATGTTCTCTAAACCTATTTGATCCGCTAACATTCGATTGACACCTTTAGGATTTACATCAAGATTAGTGTGTAATGCTATAAGATTGATATTATTTTGGATAAGTTTACGAATTATACTACCATATCCATCTTCAACGATACGTTTTACTCCTTTGAAAATAAGTGGATGATGAGCAATGATGGTATTGGTATTAAGTTCAATTGCTTGGTTAACAACATCATCGGTGCAGTCGAGTGTTGTCAGAATACCTGTAATATCTAACTTATCATTACCAATTAATAATCCTACATTATCCCATGATTCAGCTTGATGAAATGGAACGTGATTATTTAAAACTTCCATCAGTTCACTAATTTTCATTAATTAACACCTCTTGTATTAAGTTAATTTCATCTTCTATTTCTTTTAGTCTCTCATGATGTGATGTTGAATTCAATTGGGATTTTATATCACGCAGTGCTTCTAACTCTCTTTGCCATTTTTTTTGAAAAATGTTATTACATTCTCTAAGTAAAAATGGTCCGAATTTTTCTTGTAATATATTTAATTTAACTAAGTTATTATTAAACTCAGCTACCACGATTTCATATATGTGACCCTTTTCCTCAATGATTCTTTCATCAACGATTTCATATGAAAGTTTATTAAGAGTTTGTCTTAATGCTTGAGTTTGTATGTTGCTTTGTAGTATGAGTCTTGGATGGTTAACTAATTTATCTTTTCCATCGTTTAATATTTTTGCAATTAATGGCCCTCCCATACCACAAACAGTTATATTATCAATTTGGTCTTCTGAGTTTATAACGCTTAGACCATCGCCTAGACGTACATCAACCTGTTGATTTAATTCATAATTTGCAATATTTCTTTTAGCAGCCTTATAAGGTCCTTGAATCACTTCTCCCGCTATTACTTTTGTGCATAAGTCGTTTTGAATTGCATATATAGGTAGATATGCGTGGTCTGAGCCAATATCAGCCAATGTTCCTCTTTTAATAAATGAGCATACAATTGATAATCTTTGGTTAAGGTTAATCATTTTTAAACTCCTTATATGTATTAAAAAAGAGTAGGATAGAATTCAGTAATAAGAAATTTGAATTCACTATCCCACCCTTCTTTAGTGTGATGATTTAGTTAAACGACATTACTATTAATTAATAATTCAAACGCCAATGTCTTATTCCTTTAATTTAATCCATGAAATCTTTAAGACGTTTACTTCGACTAGGATGTCTTAGTTTTCTTAAAGCTTTTGCTTCAATCTGACGAATTCTTTCACGTGTTACACCGAATACTTTTCCAACTTCTTCTAGTGTTCTTGTTCGTCCATCATCTAAACCAAAACGTAAACGTAAAACATTTTCTTCTCTGTCAGTAAGTGTATCTAAAACATCTTCTAATTGTTCTTTTAACAATTCGTATGCTGCATGGTCAGATGGACTTTGAGCTTCTTGGTCCTCAATGAAATCTCCTAAATGACTATCATCTTCTTCACCAATTGGCGTCTCTAATGAAACGGGTTCTTGTGCAATTTTTAAAATCTCTCTGACTTTTTCTGGTGGTAAATCCATTTCTTCTCCAATTTCTTCAGGAGCCGGATCTCTTCCTAAATCTTGCAATAATTGACGTTGAACACGAATCAATTTATTAATCGTTTCTACCATGTGTACTGGTATTCGAATTGTACGTGCTTGGTCAGCAATTGCTCGTGTAATAGCCTGTCTAATCCACCAAGTGGCATATGTTGAAAATTTAAATCCTTTGCTAAAATCAAACTTTTCCACAGCTTTAATTAAGCCCATATTACCTTCTTGAATCAAATCTAAGAATAACATTCCACGACCAACATATCGTTTAGCAATACTAACAACTAAACGCAAGTTTGCTTCGGCTAATCGTGATTTAGCAATTTCATCACCTTGTTCAATTCTTTTTGCAAGCTCAATTTCTTCTTGAGCACTTAAAAGATTAACTCTACCAATTTCCTTTAAATACATACGCACTGGGTCATTGATTTTGACACCAGGAGGGGCACTCAAATCATTAGGATTGATTTTATCATCCGTGTCAGAACTATCTTTTTCATTAACAAGTGTAATGTCATTGTCATTCAATTGGTCGAAGAAATCATCCATTTGATCTGAGTCCATTTCAAAATTTTGCAGTTTTTCAGCGATTTCTTCGTGACTTAAATGACCTTCTTTTTTTCCTTTATCAATTAATTGTTTTTTAACATCTTCTAGTGTTAAAGTCGGATCAATTGTTTGCTTTTTAATTTTAACTTGGTTGTCAGACATGAAAAGGCCTCCCGATTTTAGTAAATACTGATAATCTATTAATAATTATATATTATATCAATTTAATATGATTTGTATATTCTAAATAATCACTAGATTACACTGAGTAAGTGAAAATCAAGTGATATTACCTTAAATAAGCGGTGTTCAATTGAATAAATATACACTTTTGAAGTTCTGATATAACAAATTTACCCGATAAATAATTAAAGTAACCATATTCGATTAACTACTCTTGAATTTTAAATTAAATCCTTTTAAATATTGCTTTTACATTCGATTTTTATTTTTGTTAACGATAAGTTGCAAATAATATTTTTGTAATTCTGAATCTCCAATACGCGATGCTTCCCTTAATTTATAATTCAAACTTTCTAAGGAATCTTCGTTATTATTATTTTTAATAATTTGAATATAGTCCTCTATTTCGTTTTCATAAGGTTCATCATTTAGATGATATTGATCTAATTCAATAAGAACTTCTCTCAATTCATTAGATTCAATATATTGCATCATATCGCTAATTGTATAATAATCATTTTTTGAATAATAGTCGTACAAATAACTAAATATACGCTTTAAATAGCTATTTGTAAAGTCTTCTGGCACAATTTTTTGATAATAATTCAAAAAAGTATCTTTATCTTTCGTTAAATGCTTAATTAAAGCTCTTTCTGCTTTCTCATTTTTAGTCAGACGACCGAGTATTAATTGTTGTTTGCTTGGCTCATCTTGAAAAGTGGGATAAGTGTTCGACGACATCTGATGTTGATAAGTTGCATCTAACTCATATTGAATGGTTTCTGGATTAACTTTAAATATATCAGCTATGTTTTGAATAAGTTTATTACGAATGATACCTGAATTGACTAAAGAAAGGTCTCGCACAGTTTCTTTAAAATGTTTTTCGTATGCAAGATCATTATGATTAATCTCATTTTGATACATTTTAACTTTAAATAGCACAAATGATTGTTTGTCTTGTTGAACAAATTTTAAGAATTGTTCGTTATCATATTTTCTAATATAGTCATCAGGATCCATACCTGAAGGTAGTTGAACCACATACACATTTAAGCCTTGATTCAACAGTGCTTGTCCAGTTTTTAGAGTAGCTTCTTTACCAGCATAATCACCATCAAACATTAATGTTACATTTTGCGTTAGTTTTTGTAAAAAAGTAATATGTTCTTGTGATAACTGTGTACCCATACTAGCGACAACTTGTTTTAAACCAGCATAATCTGATTTAATTACATCCATGAAACCTTCTAATAAAATAATTTCATCTTGCTTTCGAATAAATTTACGTGCTTTATTTAAATTATATAAAATTCTACGCTTCTGGAAAATAGGTGTTTCTGGACTATTTAAATATTTTGGTTCTTGATCAGTATATGTCCGTCCTGAATACCCAACAATTCGTCCTTGTCCATTCTTTAATGGAAACATAATTCTATTTCTAAATCTATCAAAATATGTGAAATTCTCTTCATTACGAGATAACAAACCCGCTTCAAATGCTAGTTCTATATCATATCCTTTTTTTTCAAGAAAATCATGACAAAAATGTGAGTTATCAGGTGCATATCCAATTTCTCTTTCTTTAATAAGGTCATCCGTAAAGCCGCGTTCATGTAAATAATTTAGGGCTTCCTCACCTTCAACTGTTTTCATTAAAGCATAATGATAATAATCTTTAATGAGTTCATGCATCTCAATCATTTTCAACTCATCAGACGCAATTTTTGTCGAGGAATTTGTTTGGTTCTGCCCGATATCAACTTGAATATTAACTCGTTCACCCAAGTCCTTTACAGCTTCAACAAATGATACGTCTTTAATTTCTTGCGTAAATTGAAAAACATTACCACCTTTTTTACATCCAAAACAATGACAAATTTGTTTATCTTCTGAAACTGTAAATGAGGGTGTTTTTTCATCATGAAAAGGACACAAACCGATATAATTGCGTCCTCTTTTTTCAAGTTTTACATATTCACTAACTAAATCTAATATATCAGTTTTATTTTTTATTTCATCAATGACGGATTGATCTATACGCAAAAGACATCACCTATCAATATTCATAATTGCTAATTGTTTATTTTTATGTGGTTGCTAAAAGAATGAAGGAATATATTTCAAACATTAAATACCACCTATAAAATACATTTATTTCTATGGTAGCAATCTTATTAAAGTTCTATTATTATACCTTCAATTTATTGGAAAAGAAATCATTTCGATTTATTTTGTTCGATAAAATGAATAATATCATTTGCTGTTTCTTCAATGGCTTTATCTGAAACGTCAATAACAGGACAACCAATCTTATCGACTAACTTTTCAAAGTAATCTAATTCTTCCTGAATTCTTGCTTCAGTTGCATATCTAGCTTTGTCACCTAATCCTAATTGTTTTAATCTCTCTTTACGTATACGATTTAATTTTTCTTCACTAATTTTTAACGCAATACATTTTGATGGATCAACATTAAATAAACCGTCTGGTGGAGTCACTTCAGGTACTATTGGAATATTCATTACTTTATAGCTTTTATGTGCTAAATATTGAGATAAAGGTGTTTTTGATGTTCTTGAAATGCCAAGTAACACAATATCTGCTTTCGGCAATCCTTTAGGATCTTTTCCGTCATCGTATTTAACAGCAAATTCGATTGCATCAATCTTTTTAAAATAAGCATCGTCCAATCGGTGAACCATTCCTGGTTCATAATAAGGTGTTTCTTCAATAGAATTCGATAACAATTCCATTAGTGGACCCATGATGTCAACAGATTTCAATGCATGTTCATTGACTTTTGATATCATATACTTTTTAATTTCGGGTTTTATTAATGTATAAACAATGATTGCATTCGTATCTTTAGCAACCTGAATCACTTCATCAACATTTTCAAATGATTCGATATATGGATATCGAAGGAATTCATGCTTACATTGTTTAGGGTTGAATTGTGAAACGCCTGCTCTTGCAACGAGTTCCGCAGTTTCACCAATTGAATCAGAGGCAACAATTATCTTTATATTATCCATGTACTTACCACCTATTCTTTAAATAATGAAACGAATAATTTAGTGATTGTTGTTTTAGAGATGCGACCTATTACTTCAAATTTGTCGTTTTCTTTAGGTCTAACAATTGGTAATGAATCTATCTCTTTATCAATCATTTGATTTGCAGCATAAATAACGAGTTCCTGTTCTTTTAAATATGAAACATGAGGCATTCTAGTCATATTTACACTGATAGGCATTGTATGTATGTCCTCACCAATCATTGAGGCACGAAGTAAGTCTTTCCTAGAACATACTCCTACAAAATCGTTATTCTCATTTGTAATAAATAATGTACTGACATCTTCTAAAAAGATGGTACATATAGCATCATAAACAGTCATGTTTTCTTTTATGACAACAGGATGCGACATATAATCTTTTACAACATATTTTCGTAATTTTTCGTTTATGATTTTATTTTTAGATTTACCAGAATAGAAATAACCTACTCGAGGACGTGCCTCTATAAAACCAGACATCGTGAGTATAGCCAAGTCAGGACGTAATGTAGCACGAGTTAAATTGATTTTTTCAGCTATATGCTCG
This sequence comes from Staphylococcus sp. HMSC063F05, assembly GCF_001837075.1. NCBI lineage: Bacteria > Bacillati > Bacillota > Bacilli > Caryophanales > Staphylococcaceae > Staphylococcus > Staphylococcus sp. HMSC063F05. Next base: position 37,656 of record NZ_KV831328.1, on the reverse strand, counting down.
CCCGTGATAGGTCCTTCCGATTTAACAATCTCTATTATTTGTTCTTGTCTTTGACTTAATTCTATAGGTCTTCACCCCTTTTTAATACTTACTCATTATAACTTTTATTTTCAATTGCTACAAATACATATAAACACTTGCTATTAAAAATTATTTCAATTAGAATTATTAATAAGCGAGTTAAGGATGGTGTGAGCTTAACAAATATATTTTGGCATATGATTAAATTTTTATAAAAGCGAGTGTTTACACTAATTTGGGTGGAACCGCGGGTTGAAAAGTAAATAAACACATGTTATTACAACAATGTGTTTTAAATAATTTAAACTCGTCCCAAGATAATATTGCATAATCTATGTGTATTGTCTTGGGGCGTTTTTATGTATAAGGAGAGGCTTTTATGGTTAAAAATATGGATACAATTGTACAACTTGCGAAGCATAGAGGATTTGTATTCCCTGGTAGTGATATTTATGGTGGATTATCGAATACATGGGATTATGGTCCGTTAGGTGTTGAATTAAAAAATAATATTAAAAAAGCTTGGTGGCAAAAATTTATTACGCAATCACCTTACAATGTGGGTATTGATGCTGCGATTCTTATGAATCCAAAAACATGGGAAGCATCAGGACATTTAGGAAATTTTAATGATCCTATGATTGATAATAAGGACAGTAAAATTCGTTATCGTGCAGATAAATTAATCGAAGATTATATGCAAAATGAAAAAGGTGACGAAAACTTTATAGCAGATGGCTTAAGTTTTGATGAGATGAAAAAAATTATAGATGATGAAGGAATTGTTTGTCCGGTCAGTAAGACTGCAAACTGGACCGATATCCGTCAATTTAATCTTATGTTCAAGACTTTCCAAGGTGTTACTGAAGATTCTACTAATGAATTATTTTTACGACCTGAAACAGCTCAAGGTATTTTTGTGAACTATAAAAATGTTCAACGTTCTATGCGTAAAAAATTACCTTTTGGTATTGGTCAAATTGGTAAATCATTCCGTAATGAAATCACACCAGGAAACTTTATTTTCAGAACAAGAGAATTCGAACAAATGGAACTTGAATTCTTCTGTAAACCTGGCGAAGAAATTGAGTGGCAAAATTATTGGAAAACTTTTGCAAGTGAATGGTTAACAGATTTAAACATCTCAGAAGACAATATGCGCCTTAGAGATCATGATGAAGATGAATTATCACACTATTCCAATGCTACTACTGATATTGAATATAAATTCCCATTTGGTTGGGGTGAATTATGGGGTATTGCGAGTCGTACAGACTATGATTTAAGACAACATAGTGAACATTCAGGTGAAGATTTTAAATATCACGATCCTGAAACAAACGAAAAATACATTCCTTATTGTATTGAACCATCTCTTGGTGCAGATCGTGTGACTTTAGCATTTTTATGTGACGCGTATGCTGAAGAAGGTGTTGAAGGTAGTAAAGATGCACGTACAGTTATGCACTTCCACCCTGCTTTAGCACCATATAAAGCGGCAGTATTACCATTAAGTAAAAAATTATCAAGTGAAGCTATTAAAATTTTTGAACAACTAAGCTCTAGCTTTGCAATAGACTTTGATGAATCACAATCTATTGGTAAACGTTATCGTCGTCAAGATGAAATAGGTACACCATATTGTATTACTTTTGATTTTGATTCATTAGAGGACAACCAAGTAACAGTGCGTGACAGAGATAGTATGGAACAAGTACGTATGCCTATATCAGAACTTGAAACATTTTTAGCTGAGAAAGTTAAATTTTAGTTTACTATTTAGTTATAAGTAAAAATTTTGAATACGAATAAAGCTCCTATCTTAAGTTTTAACAACAAAAGATAGGAGCTTTTTATTGATAAATTTATTTTAAGATCTTTCATTATAATAGAAATCTTTTTACAATGAATCTTTTTCTAATCTATTTAATTGGTTTATTAATTTTTGACTTTTAAAAAACATACCAGCATACTCACGATAAAGCATGATAAGTAGTTCAGACATTTCATTTAATATGTCTTGCTGAATATTTAAATGATTCATCTTACTTATAGGTAATTGCTGCAGGATATTAAGAAGATATAAGGTGCGATTAGAGAGATGAAAAGCATGTTGATCCTGATATAATGCAGATTCTGAAATAGCACCGTCAAATTTAAAACTATACGCTATAAGTTTTGATTGATCTTGAATGCCGGTAATTGCACAGTGATCAAATGAAGCTGTGAATCCAAATTTAGACATATTTTTTAATAAGACGATTACAGACATTAATTGTGCAGGGGTTCCTTCGTTAATTTTGGAAAGAACAAATTGAAGTAAGTCATAATTATATTTTGAAACCTCATTCTCTTCCATTGATCGGTCAATTGTTTCAGCACATAAAGATGCATAGCTACTTTCAAATAAGTCGAGTTGGAGTTCATAATGTTGATTAATCACATCAACAGAATTTAGTGTTCCCATGCCTCGCCATTTATTATATATAAATAAGCCATATACGAAAAGCTGTGTATTTGCTTGAAGTCCAGACTTAACTTTTTTTGCTCGTCTGGCCATTAGTGGTATTTTAGCTCCGTATTCATTTAAAATTGTAATAATTTTGTCTGATTCACCATAATCAACAGATTTGATAATGATGCCCTTTTGTTTCATTAGCATCAGTTGATCACCAACCTTCTATTGATTAATCTTGATCTTCAACATATCCAATTTGTCTTATAAAATTAACCTTATTTCTCCAATCACGTTGTACTTTCACCCATAATTCAAGATAAACTTTCGAGCCAAGTAACATCTCGATATCTCTACGTGCACGTTTACCCACTTCTTTAAGCTTTTTACCACCTTTACCTATTACTATACCTTTTTGTGAATCTCTTTCAACATAAATTGTCGCCTCAATACGTACTCTATCTTCATCCTCTTTAATCATACGATCGACATTGACACCAATTGCATGTGGAATTTCTTCACTAGTCAAATGTAGAATTTTTTCTCTAATGATTTCACTCACCACAAATTGCTCAGGATGGTCTGAAATTTGATTGTCAGGATAATATTTAGGCCCTTCTGGTAAAAAAGATTTTAATACATCAATAAAATGATCAACATTCAACCCTTCTAAAGCAGAAATTGGAATTATGTCTGTAAAATCCATATATGACTGATATTGTTCAATTTTTGGCATCAATGTATCTGGATGAACCAAATCAATTTTATTTAAAACTAAAAATATAGGTGTTTTGACGTTTTTTAGCATTTCCATTATATACTCGTCTCCTCTACCTATATCTTCATTTACATTAACCATAAACATAATAGCATCAATTTCAGAAAGTGTGTTTTTAGCTACTCTCATCATGTAATCTCCCAATTTATGTTTAGGCTTATGGATACCAGGTGTATCGATAAAGATGATTTGAGCATCATCTCTTGTCATCACACCTTGTATTTTATTTCTAGTCGTCTGAGCTTTATCTGACATAATAGCAATTTTATGTCCTATTACTCTGTTTACAAAGGTAGATTTACCTACATTAGGTCTACCGATAATTGAAACAAATCCTGATTTATGTTCTGTCATTAATTTAAATCCTTTCCAGAAAATCCTAATGGTAATAATTCATCAACTGTAGCTTCTATCATATCTCCGTTTTGATTGGTCATATATACAGGCATATCTTTATCACAAAGTTCCATCATCACCTGGCGACATGCGCCACATGGGGATGATGGTTTATCAGCATCGACAGTAACTGTAATGGATTCAAAATCACCTGGTTGATAACCTTCTGATATAGCGCTTACTAAACTTGATCTTTCTGCACATATTCCCATCGGATATGCAGCGTTCTCAACATTTGCTCCATAAAAACATCGACCATCTTTCGTCTTTAAATAAGCACCAACTTTAAAGTTACTGTATGGTGCGTAAGCATTTTTTTGTGCCTCTCGGACTTCTTTAAAGTAGTGTGATTGATAACTCATTACATTCCTCCCTTAAATATTTCTAATATATATGGTAAAAAAACGATTAACCCAATACATATTGAAACGATTGAAACGATGACAACACTAAACGCAGCTATATCTTTAGCGTATTTTGCATATTCATGATAGTCAGTTGTAATTAGGTCAACAACAAATTCAATTGAGGTATTAATAGCTTCAAAACTTAAAACAAGTCCTATAGCTACGATGATTAATATCCAATCTATACGATCAATATTTAACACAAATCCTAATATGATAATAATTATGGCCGCTAAAATGTGTAATAAGAAATTTTGGTCTTTTTTTAAAATTGCGCAAAAACCCTCATATGCATATTTAAAACGTTTCATATTAATTTCTAGTTAGACCAAATTCGTTTAGTATAGCATCTTGTCGACCAAACATTTCTTTTTCATCATTATCATTCATATGATCATATCCTAGCAAATGTAAAAAGCCATGTAATGCTAAAAATCCTAATTCACGCTCAAATGAGTGTCCGTAGCTTTCTGATTGTTCTTTGGCAACATCTGTACATATAATAATATCACCTAGAACACGTGGTATATCAAAGTCATTGAAATCTATTTCTGGTTCATCTTCTTCTAGAGCAAATGAGATGACATCAGTAACTTTATCTTTGTCGCGATATACTTTATTTATATTTTGAATTTCATCTTTATCTACAAAAGTTACTGACAATTCGGCATCATTATGAATATTTTCTTTCTTCTTAGCGAATGTTAATAATTGATCTATTTGGTCAAACCAAGACGTTTCTACTAGACCTGTATGGTCACTAAAATCTATAGTAAACATTTATTCAACTCCTTCATAACGATTAATAATTTTACTTACAAGTGGATGTCTAACTACATCACTTTGATCCATTTTCATGATACTTATGCCGCTGACACCACTTAGTTTTTTTACCGCTTCTTTCAAACCACTTTTTACACCTTTTGGTAAATCGATTTGAGTTTGATCACCAGTGACAACCATTTTTGATCCAAATCCTAAGCGGGTAAGAAACATTTTCATTTGTGCATGTGTCGTATTTTGAGCTTCATCTAATATAACAAATGCATCATCTAGGGTTCTACCTCTCATATATGCTAATGGCGCAATTTCTATTACACCTCGTTCGATGAGTCTTTGAGTTTGCTCTCTACCTAAAACAGTATTTAACCCATCGTAAAGAGGTCTTAAATATGGATCTACTTTTTCTTTTAAATCGCCTGGTAGAAATCCTAGAGATTCACCTGCTTCAACAGCAGGTCTCGTTAGAACAATACGCTTAACAGATCCTTTACGTAGTTGTTTAGCCGCATATACGACTGCTAAAAAGGTTTTACCAGTTCCAGCTGGACCAATGCCAAATACTAAATCATTACGTTTCATAGCATTAATATATATACGTTGTCCCATAGTCTTAGCACGAATTGTTTTACCATAAGCATCTTTTGTAATTTCTTCATCGTATAAATCTAATAAATGATGAATTGTATTATTGTCGGCCATTTTTATAGCAGCTTCTACATCTTTAAGCGTAATTGTATTACCTAATTCAATTACTTTAAGTAAATTCTTTAGAACTAATTCTGCTTTTTCAACATGCTCTATTTTTTCACCTTTAACAGCAATTTCTTGACCTCTAGCATGTATTACGACATTAAAATGTGCTTCAATCGCTTTTAGGTTTTCATCGTTATTTCCTATTAAAGCTTGAGATTGATTAATATCGTCAATTTGAATTATTCCTGGCATAAACGCGCTCCTTTTCAAGTTACGTAAATTTAATGTTTCATCAACATGAGATAAATTTCATAATATAAATTTTAGCTTGATACATCAATATTGTATCATGCTTGCTATAAATAAATGTTGAATTAAACTCTTATTATCATTCATAGCTAAAATTCATTTTAAATCTTAATTAAATTTTACTAAAATACGTGTTTTTAGACAAACTAAAAAGAGAGTATACCGTAATAAATTACAATATACTCTCTTATATGCTTAAATATTTAAATTAATGTTTGAAAAAAATAATTAAAGCTGTTTTGGTTTATTTAAAATTTCTGACCAAATAATACCATTAATAACTTCATCACTATCATATTGAAAAGCAGAGCGCGACATGTTTTTCTCAACATTCCTAGAATTTAGTAGTTGTTTTATTCTATATCGTTTTGTTCTTTCTGAAAGATATTTATCGTTGATAATGTCTTGAGCTTTCCTCTCAATCATAACAAGTTGCTTTTCTTTTTCTTTATCAATTTCTTTACGTACGTCAATTAAATTTTTAGTTACATCTTGTTCAAGTTCTTGCTTAAGTTTTTCATAATTATCATCTCTTGATGTTGTTTTATCTGGCTGAGGGATATTTTGATGTTCATGAGTAGACGTTGTTTGACGTTTGGATTGTGAAGTATTTTGTTTTTCTTTATGATGTGATGTTTTTTTCTTTTCATTTTCATTCCAATCTTCGTTCAGTGGTGGTAATGAAGTTTCAAAAGGTTTACTCTGTTTTTTTTCAGGTTCATCATTTAATTCGTCACTAATTTCTTGAAAAGTTTTTTCTAATTTTTCAAAGAAACCACCTTCTTGATGTTGCTCGTTTGAGGTTTTTTGATTGGGTCTTTGATTTTGTCTGTCCTCGTGACTTTTATCTCGTAATGCGCTAACACCTGTAATTATCACAGATATGATGAAAATGATAATGCCAATATTCATCTTATCACCTCTTCATTATTGTTGTGGTGATTCATCATCGTTTTGATCAGTGCGCTTATTTATTGCATTTCTCATACCTGTATCCGCTTCAATATTTTTAAGGTTATAATAATCTTTAACTCCAATATTGCCTGATCTTAATGCTTCCGCCATAGCTAAAGGCACTTCGGATTCAGCTTCAACAACTTTAGCTCTCATTTCTTGAACACGCGCTTTCATTTCTTGTTCAGAAGCAACAGCCATTGCGCGACGTTCTTCTGCTTTAGCTTGTGCAATGTTCTTATCAGCAAGTGCTTGTTCTGTTTGTAAATCAGCACCGATGTTTTTGCTAATATCAACATCGGCAATATCGATAGATAGAATTTCGAATGCAGTTCCAGAGTCCAAACCTTTACTTAGTACTGTTTTTGAGATATTATCTGGATTCTCGAGCACTTCTGTATGATGCTCACTAGAACCAATTGTAGATACTATACCTTCTCCGACCCTAGCAATGATTGTTTCTTCACCAGCACCACCAACAAGTCTTGCTATGTTAGCGCGTACGGTAATACGAGCTTTCGCCTTAACTTCGATACCATTCATCGCTACACCTGCAATAAATGGCGTTTCAATAACTTTTGGATTAACTGACATTTGTACTGCTTCTAATACATCTCTACCTGCTAAATCAATGGCAGCGCCTCGCTCAAATGGTAAGTCGATATCTGCTCGTTGTGCTGCAATGTTTGCATCTACAACACGATCAACATTACCGCCTGCTAGGTAATGAGACTCAAGTTGATTTGTAGTTAAGTTTAAACCAGCTTTATGCGCTTTGATCAGAGGTGCGATAACTTTTCTTGGTGAAACCCGTCTTAAACGCATCCCCACAAGTGTGCCTATTCCAACATGTACTCCAGCAGCTAGTGCTGAAATCCATAATCCGACCGGAACAAATGAAAACAGAATGAGTAGTGCAACTACTATAATGACTGCAATGATTATAAAACCAATACTAAACATTAAATCGCTCCTTTTTATTTTTCGATTTCTCTAACAACAACACGTGTACCTTCAACTTCAAGAATCTTAACTTGTCGATTACGTAAAATAAATGATCCATCAGATACTGCGTCTATTCGATCATTGTCACAAGTTATAATTCCTGCTGGTCTTAAATCGGTAACAGTATGTGCAGTTTTTCCTACAAGATGAGAGCGGTCGTCATGTGAACGATAACCTGCTTCAGAATTTGTTGAATCCTTTAAAATAACTTTATCTAAAAATGGAATTTTTCTATTGAATATTTTCACTAAAATCACCCATTCTACAATTGATAATATTAATGCAACTATAACATTTCCAAGCATTAATAAAATATTGTCACCAAGTATAATAATACTTAGTGTTATTAGAATAATACCAATAATACCTATTACAGCGCCTATAACAAATAATTCAACAATCAGTAGTATGAGGCCAATTGTAAACAGTAATACTGACATCACATTGACATCACCATTAATTAGGAATGCTAAAAATAAAAGTAGTAAAGCAAGTAATGCTATTATTCCCATTAAGTTTATGCGCTTTGAATATAGTTGGTATAAAAAGCCAATAAATATAATACAAGTGAAAATAAGAGAAACAAAAGGTTGAGTGATAAACTGTGCAAGGTTTTCAACCCAATTCATTCCATTTAAAGGTTTTGCCATAAATAGCATATGTATTAGATGTAAGTTATCCATTTTTTCACCTCGCCCTCAAAATAATTATACATGAAATGAAACATATCATATAGTCATTTACTTATCTATAATAAAAATAGTATGTTAATTTAGTAAAATAAAAACGCAATATTAGACAATATAAAATCAAAGCATTTTAACTATTACTCAAACGCATTTAGATTTAGTTACAACAGTTTGTTATAGGTACAAGCGTGAAGTCGGGGCATAAAAATAAAAAACTGAGCATAATTAATAACACACGCTTGAAAAGAATGGAAACTTTCTATCATAGTATTATGGTAATTTAGATATGCACAATACTTTTATTATCAGTTTGGATAGATATTTTAGTTTTAAGTGCTCCACTAATTCAATCATTTTTGCTGATACCGTTTTTTCATTACCTTATACTCTTTTAATCTCCAATTCTATATCTTTTCTGATATTTTCTAGTATGTTGAGAAAATGTGTAGCTTATAATATTTTTATATCATCGCCAACAATACTTAACTTGTGTATGATTTTGAATATTCAATGGTTCCATAATTGTTTTAAATTATACTCATCTACTTTCATTTCAACTACTTGATATTTTGTTTCTATTGAATAAGATTTCCTTTTAATAGAAAAACACTTTCGCATGAATCAATTTTAATATGAATTCAACGAAAGTGTTTTTTTCGATATTTGGGACATTGTCCCAAGTTTTTTACTTATTAACAATTAAAGACCAGAACTGAAATAAGTTAAAAACAAATAAATCAGTTCTAGTCTTCATTTTTCGATAGAACAGTGAATTCAATTCAAATTCTGTCCTAATATATAATTAACATTCTTGTTGAGGGAGTCAACAGAGCTATTAATTATTTGAACTTACGTTTACGTGCAGCTTCAGATTTCTTTTTACGTTTTACGCTTGGTTTTTCGTAAAATTCACGTTTACGTACTTCTTGAATAGTTCCACTTTTTGATACTGAACGTTTAAATCTACGTAAAGCATCTTCTAGTGATTCATTTTTACGTACTACTGTTTTAGACATCTGTATTTCCCTCCCTCCAAATATCAACGGAACTTTATAGTCATTGCATAGTAAAACTATGCAGTTATTAGTATAATATAACTCTAAATGACGGTCAATCAGTAAAATTTACAATTTTTTATTAATTAAACAAGTACTTCTTTTTCAGATTGATTCGTTGCATGTTTAACAACACGTATTGCTTTGCCTTCATTAATTGGATAATTGGCTTTAACTATCTTGACCTTTACTATTTGACCTATTAATGAGTCATCTCCTTCAAATCTTACCTTCATATAATTGTCAGCATAGCCAACAAGTGTATGTGGTTCTTCACCCATTTCTTCAGGTATAACTTCTAAAACTTCATCTTCAAATTTAGAAGCATATTCTTTGGCTAATTGATTACTTAGACTAATTAGTTTGTGTACACGAACATTTTTTGTTTCTTCATCAATTTGATTGTCCATTCTTGCAGCAGGCGTTCCTATTCTAGGAGAATAAGGGAATACGTGTAACTCTGAAAAATGATGATTTACGATGAAATCGTAAGTTTCTTGGAATTCATCTTCAGATTCTCCAGGGAAACCAACGATTACATCACTAGTAACTGCTAAATCAGGTAATGCTTGATGTAATTTTGTCAATCTTTCTGAAAAGTGTGCCATGGTATATTTACGTCTCATACGTTTTAACACATCATCAGACCCAGATTGTAGCGGTATATGTAAATGACGTACCACCTTATTTGAGTTTCCAATGACATCAATAACTTCATCAGTAAGTTGACTTGCTTCAATAGAAGAAATACGTATACGTTCAAGCCCTTCAATAGTATCTAAATCTCTTAGCAATTGTGCTAGATTATAATTTTTAAGGTCTTGCCCATAACCACCAGTGTGAATACCTGTTAATACAATCTCCTTATAACCAGAGTTAACAAGTTGAGTAGCTTGTTCTACTACTTTTTCTGGATCTCTAGAACGCATCAATCCACGTGCCCACGGGATAATACAGAACGTGCAAAAATTATTGCAGCCTTCCTGTATTTTTAATGAAGCACGTGTTCTATCAGTAAAGTAAGGAACTTCTAATTCTTCATAAGTTCTATTTTTCATGATATTGCCTACACCATTAATAGGTTGTCTCTCGTCCTGAAATTGTTGTATATAATCTAATAATTTATGTCGGTCTTGAGTACCTACAACGATGTCAACACCAGGGATTTCCATAATTTCGGCAGATGATGTTTGTGCGTAACACCCAGTTACACAAACGACTGCATCAGGATTTTGTCTAATAGCTCTTCTTATTATCTGACGACTTTTTTTATCCCCTGTATTTGTCACCGTACATGTATTAATAACAAATACATCAGCATTTGTTTCAAATTCTACTCTTTCATAATTTGCATCTTTAAATAATTGCCAAATTGCTTCAGTTTCGTAATGGTTTACTTTACAACCTAATGTGTGAAACGCAACTGTTGACATAATCTTCACCCCAATAATTCTTTTTCATAACTTACTGCACTTAAAGCGTAAAGAGGTGCAGTTTCAGCACGCAAGATACGTGGACCTAATCCAACTATAGTACTTACATCACCGAATAATGAAATTTCACTATCTGATAGCCCACCTTCAGGTCCAAATATGATTAAAACACGATCCTGTGTCTTAAATTGTTTAATTGTTTGCTTAAATTGACTTAATTCACCGTGCTTTGCTTGTTCTTCATATGCTATAAGAACATAGTCATATTGACTTATCATACCATAAATTTCTTTTAAATTCGACTTAAATTTTATATTTGGTATTGTTAAACGATAACTTTGTTCTGCAGCTTCCTTTATAATTTTTTGCCATCTCGATAATTTCTTTTCTACTTTAGAATCATTGAGCTTGACCACAGAACGTTCCATGGCTACAGCTATAAACTCATTTGCCCCCATTTCAGTTGCTTTTTGTATCATCCATTCATATTTGTCTGCTTTGATTAAACCACTACATATTGTAATGTTCTGAGGTAGTTCAGTGTTAATTTGTTGCTTTTCTACTAATTTAATTTCAATCGATTGATCGTTTATTGAAATAATTTTACATTTGAATACATTTTCATCTGAAAAAGTGACAATAATATTTTGTCCTTCTTTATAGCGCATAACATTCACGATATGATGATAGTCTTCTTTGTTTTCAATAAAAAAGCACTGATTTTCATCAGCGCTTTGATTCATAAAATATCTTTGCAAATTATCCACTCACTTTCTGACCAACTATACAAACCCAGCCATTGTCATGTTCTACTGAAATAATTTTGAAACCAATACGCTTCATTTGTGATTCTATATCTTGATACTTTTCTTCAATAATACCTGATGTGATAAAATAACCATCTTCAATTAAAGTATTATAAGTATCTTCAATCATTTCTTCAATAATATGAGCAAGAATATTTGCAATAACGATATTAAATTTCTCATTTTCATTTTTTAATAAATTACCTGGAACTGCTTCAATTGCATCATCACAATGATTTTTCTTAAAGTTTTCTTTTGCCACATTTACAGCCATTTCATCTATATCTAATGCCTTTATTCTTTGAACTCCAAGTAAATGACTAGCAATACTTAAAATGCCTGACCCTGTTCCAACGTCGATAACTGAATCAGTTGGTTTTACAAAAGTTTCAATTGCTTTTAAACACATACTTGTCGTTGGATGATCACCTGTTCCAAAAGCCATACCTGGATCTAATTCAATGCACAATTCGTTATCATTTTCTTTAACATATGATTCCCAACTTGGTACTATCGTAAATTGTTTTGAAGCTCTAAATGGATGAAAATAATTCTTCCATTCATTTTCCCAATCTACTTCGGCAATAAGTTTTTCCTGGTAATCATAAATTGTTTTATCAATTTGCTGAAGACTTAATATTTCATAATTGATGTTGGATTTTAAGTTTTCATTATAAGTGAACTCATTAAAGTAAGCTTTTAATCGAACTCCTTTTTCAGGATAGTCTTCAGGGTTTAAGTCATAAATTTCTCCAAACTTATCAACAGGTTGTTCTTCTAAAATATTTGAATCTTCAATTACAACTCCATTAGAGCCATAACTTTCAAGAATTTCTGTAACATCATATTCTACTTCGTGATTAACTACAATTGAGAGTTCCATCCAATTCATTGACTATTCTCCTTTAAAGAATCTTTTCGCTCTATCTTTGAAATTAGATGACTGTTCATTTATATCTTCACCATTAATTTCAGCAAATTCTTTTAATAATTCTTTTTGACGGTCATTTAATTTTGTTGGTGTAACCACTTTTATGTTGACAAATAAGTCCCCGTGGCCATAACCATGAACATTCTTTACACCTTTATCTTTAAGTCGGAATTGTTTACCCGTTTGTGTACCTGCCGGAATGGTTAAAACAACATTACTTTTTAATGTAGGTATCTTAATTTCATCACCTAGTGCAGCCTGTGAAAAGCTAATATCTAGATTATAGTAGATATCGTCTCCATCACGTTCAAATGTATTAGATGGTTTAACTCTGAACACCACATATAGGTCACCATGTGGTCCTCCGTTAACACCAGGTGAACCTTCTCCAGCTAAACGAACTTGCTGTTCGTTATCTACGCCTTCAGGAACAGTTACTTCTAGTTTAACTGTTTTATTTTCAGTACCTTTTCCTTTACATGTTGGACATGGTTCTTCAAATTCTTGTCCACTACCTTCACATTTAGGACAAACTTGTTCAGTTCTCACTCTACCCAAAATAGTATTTTGTTCAACAGAAACACGACCAGCGCCATTACAATAGCTACAAGTTTTTTTACTTGTACCAGGTTTAGCCCCATCACCGTTACATGTATGACATGTTACATCTTTTTTTATTGATATTTCTTTTTTTGTCCCGAATACAGCCTCTTCAAATGTTATTGTCATTGTGTATTGAAGGTCATCACCTTTGCGAGGTGCATTAGGATCTCTTTGACGTGAACCGCCACCAAAGAATGAGCTGAAAATATCTTCAAATCCACCAAAGTCACTGCCACCAAAGCCTTGACTTCCAAATCCGCCTTGTGGTCCGTCATGACCAAATTGATCATAATTTGCACGTTTGTTTTCATCACTTAAAACTTCATATGCTTCGGAGATTTCTTTGAATTTTTCGTCTGCGCCTTCTTCTTTATTTATATCTGGATGGTATTTTTTTGATAATTTACGATAAGCTTTTTTAATTTCGTCTTTAGAAGCGCTTTTGTTTACGCCTAAGACTTCATAATAGTCTCTTTTGGCCATAATTACCTCTCCTTTTATACGTTTAACAAGAATAGTTTATCTAATTGTTTCTTAATATCCAAATAAAAAGTCAAAGTCAATGATCGATTGACTTTGACTTTTTTTACTAAAAATTAATAGATAATTATAAGTTAGATACTAAACTTATTTTTTATCTTCGTCATCTTTAACTTCTTTAAAGTCTGCATCTTCAACAGTACTATCTTGAGAACCTTGTTCTTCTTGAGCTTGTTGTTGTGCTTGTTGAGCTTGTTCATAAACTTTTGCAGATAATTCTTGAATTACTTTTTCAAGTTCTTCTTTTTTAGCTTTAATATCGTCGATGTCTTCACCTTCTAATGCTGTTTTAAGTGCATCTTTTTTCTCTTCAGCATTTTTCTTATCTTCATCACTAATATTTTCGCCTAGATCTTTAACTGTTTTTTCAACTTGGAATACTAGACTATCTGCTTCGTTTCGCAAGTCTACTTCTTCACGACGTTTTTTATCTGCTTCAGCATTTTCTTCAGCATCTTTCACCATGCGATCGATTTCTTCATCAGATAGAGATGAGCTTGATTGTATTGTAATGTTTTGTTCTTTATTAGTACCTAAATCTTTAGCTGTAACGTTAACAATACCGTTTTTATCGATATCAAATGTTACTTCGATTTGAGGTACACCACGTGGTGCAGGTGGAATGTCAGTTAATTGGAATCTTCCTAAAGTTTTGTTGTCAGATGCCATTGGACGTTCACCTTGTAATACATGAATATCTACTGCTGGTTGATTGTCAGCTGCTGTAGAATAAACTTGTGATTTGGAGGTTGGAATAGTAGTATTACGTTCAATTAATGTGTTCATACGTCCACCCATAATTTCGATACCTAAAGATAATGGCGTAACATCAAGTAATACTACATCTTTAACATCACCTGTGATTACACCAGCTTGAATAGCAGCACCCATTGCTACAACTTCATCTGGGTTAACACCTTTATGTGGTTCTTTCCCAATTTCTTTTTTAACAGCTTCTTGAACGGCCGGAATACGTGTTGAACCACCAACTAAAATAACTTCATCTATTTCTGAAGTAGATAAACCAGCATCTTTTAATGCTTGACGAGTCGGTTCCATAGTTTTTTTGATTAATGAATCAGCTAATTCCTCAAATTTAGAACGAGTTAAACTAATTTCTAAGTGTAATGGGCCATTTTCTCCAGCAGAAATGAATGGTAATGAAA
This sequence comes from Staphylococcus sp. HMSC063F05, assembly GCF_001837075.1. NCBI lineage: Bacteria > Bacillati > Bacillota > Bacilli > Caryophanales > Staphylococcaceae > Staphylococcus > Staphylococcus sp. HMSC063F05. The sequence continues at coordinate 22,632 of NZ_KV831328.1, read as the reverse complement.
TTTGAGTTTGAGAAACACCTGATAAATCTTTTTTAGCTTTTTCGGCAGCATCTTTTAATCTTTGTAATGCCATTTTATCTTGTGATAAATCTACACCATTCTCTTTTTTGAATTCTGAAACAAGATAATCAATAATCACTTGGTCGAAGTCATCGCCACCAAGTTTATTATCTCCGGCAGTTGATAATACTTCAAATACGCCGTCGCCTAACTCTAGAATAGATACGTCAAATGTTCCCCCACCTAAGTCAAATACGAGAACCTTTTGATCTGTTTCAGTTTTATCTAAACCATAAGCAAGTGCAGCAGCTGTAGGTTCGTTGATAATACGTTCAACTTCTAAGCCTGCAATTTTACCAGCATCTTTAGTTGCTTGACGTTCACCATCATTGAAATAAGCAGGGACAGTGATAACAGCTTTGTCTACTGTATCCCCTAAATAGTTTTCTGCAGTGCTTTTTAAATTTTGTAAAATCATTGCTGAAAGTTCTTGTGGTGTATATGATTTACCTTCAATATCTACTTTATAATCTGTACCCATATGACGTTTAATAGATTGTACAGTGTTAGGGTTTGTGATAGCTTGTCGTTTTGCTACTTCACCCACTTGAGTTTCACCATTTTTAAATGCAACCACTGATGGTGTAGTACGTGCACCTTCTGGGTTTTGAATTACTTTTGGTTCATCTCCTTCTAAGATAGAAACACAAGAGTTAGTTGTACCTAAATCAATTCCAATTACTTTACCCATAATATAATTCCTCCAATTTAATCATTTTATTTATTTCAATGTATTTTCAATCAAATTATTGATTTACTTTTACCATTGATGGTCTTAAAACACGATCCTTAAGTTTGTATCCTTTTTGTAATTCTTGAGTAACTTCTCCTGATTTAAAATCAGGATTGTCATCTTGAACGACAGCTTGATGTAAATTAGGATCGAATTCCTTACCTTCAGCTAAAATTTCTTCAAGACCATTGTCTTTTAAAGCTCTTAGTAAACTTTCATGAACCATCTGCACTCCTTTTTGAAGTGATTTGAACGATTCATCATCACCTTCAATTTGTAGTGCACGCTCAATATTATCTATAGACGGTAAAATGTCAGTTAAAACACCTTGAGCTTTATAAGTAGCATTAATTTGATTTTCTTTTTGAATTCGACGTTTATAATTTTCGAATTCAGCATATAATCTTAAATATTTTTCTTCATTGTCATTTGCAAGCTTTTCTAATTCTTTAATTTTAGTATCTTGAGACTCTGACTCTTCATCCTTGATACTTTCTTCTGAATTATTTTCTGAATCGCTAGCATTAGCTTCACTATTATCTGTGTTAGATACTGAGTTTTCAATATTTGTATCATTCTGATTGTCTTCAGTTTCTACATTGAAATCTTCCTCAGTATTATTCACTGACTGATCTTTTTCTGACATAGTCTGACCTCCAATACAATTCCAATTACTACCATATACGGTTTAATAATTGAATTACATTTTGATAATGCATTGCAGTTGGTCCGATTACTGCAATTTGACCTTTTAGTGACTCATCAAAATGATACTGACTAGTCACAATTGATATATCGCTTAAACTATCATCAATCTCTTTACCAATTCGGACATTGATTTGAGATGTTGATATATCTTCTAATAATTCAGTTATTTTATTTGATTCTATATATTGAAGAATCGGTTGAATAGATGAAACGTTGGACTCATTTAACGCATCAATCAGTTTAACCTTTCCACCCATATAAATGCTATTACTTTGATTACCAATTTGTAAATTTATCATCTCAACTACTTCATTTGCAAGTAATAGCTCTTCTTTTTGACTAAAGTAAGACTCAATGTTTTGAGTTAGTACTTTACGATTAAAACTGAAATGTTCGGTCAAAAAGTTTGCTATTTTATTTAAATTAATATTATTTAGTTGAGCATGTGATACAAAATGTATATTTTCAACATGTCCAGAGGAAAATACCATTACTAAAATAATCAAATGGTTGTTAGCACGAATAAGATGTATATCATTTATAACATCTTGTTTATGATTAGGGCGGACTACCAACGTTGCATATTGAGATTTCATAGATAATTCGTGTGCAAAGTTTGTGAGTGCAGTCGAACTATCATAATGATTCTCAATTAATAATTGATTTAAACGTTGAATTTTGTTTTGACTTTGATGAGATGTTTGTTCTAAAAGGCGATTGACATAATATCTAATCCCTGATTCAGATGGCACCCTTCCAGAAGATGTGTGTGTCTTCTCAATGAAATGCATTTCTTCAAGTTGCTTCATTTCATTTCTAATGGTAGCTGGACTCACATCCAAGTGATGACGATGAATTAGAGTTTTAGATCCAATCGGTTGTCCAAAATCAACATAATCTTCAACAATAGCATTAAGGATGCTTAATTGTCTTTTTGTAATCATGTTTTCACCTCATTAGCACTCTTTTATCTCAAGTGCTAATTATAATCTATCAAATTGGTCAAAGTAAGTCAATGTTAAAGCACTAAAATTTCTAACTTTTTATGAGTTTAGTAAAAATGCTTCAAAAACTTCGTTACCTATAACTTTTCCGCGTTCGGTTAAAGATATAAATTCTCCTTCTTCTTTTATGAGTCCCCTACACCTCAAATCTTTAATAGTTTCAACAAACACCTCATCGATTAATTTATTAAACTTTTTCTTAAAACGGCTTTTACTCACACCTTGATTCATTCTTAAACCAAGAAACATTTCTTCTTCCATTCTTTCGTTATAAGTAGGAGACGTTTCAGATAGTATTGGTTTTTTCCCTTCATTTATCGCTTTAATATAATGATTTACTGGATTAAGATTTGTGTAACGTACACCGTTTACATAACCACTTGCACCAGCACCAAAGCCATAGTATTCTTCATTTAACCAATATACTTTATTATGGTTTGATTCATGATTAAGTTTACCAAAATTAGAAATCTCATATTGATGAAATGGTGAGTTTTTCATACGCTCCATTAAAAACCGATACATTTCTGCCCCTAAATCTTCATTTGGTAATTTTAAATGTCCCTTTCTATATAAATTATAAAACTGGGTTTTAGGTTCAAGAATTAATCCATAACTTGAAATATGATCAATATCCAATGCAATGGCACGCTCCAGGCTGTCTTTAAAATCGTCGATAGTTTGTTGTGGTAAATGATACATTAAATCCAAACTTATTGATTCAATACCTGCCTTTCGGGCATGACTAACAGCATCATATATATCTTCAGTTTTATGGGTTCTGCCTAAAATTTTTAATAATTCAGGTTTAAATGTTTGTACACCCATCGATATTCTATTTACGCCATATTGTTTTAAAAGTGCAACTTTTTCATAAGTTAACTCATCAGGATTAGCTTCAAAAGAAAATTCTCCGCTAATTGTAAATGTTTGATTAATTGCTCTAAGTAGCTTCTCAAGTTGTCTCATATTCAAGGCTGTCGGTGTACCACCTCCGACATACATTGTTTCAAGGTCTCTATTATTTTTAACTTGCATCTCGCTAATAAGTGCGTCTAAGTATTCATCAACTGGCTGTTTATCGATAAAGTATTTGTTGAAATCACAATAAGTACAAATTCTATAGCAAAATGGAATATGAATATATGCACTTTTTACATTCACTTTATAACCACCAATCTTTAAATCATTTAGTATAGTTTTTACATTATATATTTATATCATTCTAGACATTATAAAATGAGGTAAGACATTAAGAATGTCTATACCCCATTAATCTACATTATTCATCGTCCATTTTTAATACTGCTAAAAATGCATCTTGCGGAATTTCTACATTGCCTACTGCTTTCATTTTAGCTTTACCTGCTTTTTGTTTTTCTAAAAGTTTTCGTTTACGACTGATATCTCCACCATAACATTTAGATAAAACATTTTTACCCATAGATTTAATGTTTGTTCGTGCAACAATTTTTTGACCAATAGCCGCCTGAACTGGCACTTCAAATTGTTGTCGTGGAATTAATGTTTTTAATTTTTCGACAAGCGCTTTCCCTCTTTCATACGCAAAATCTCTATGGACAATAAAACTTAGAGCATCAACTTTATCTCCATTCAGTAATATGTCCATTTTAACAAGATTACTTTCTTTATTCTCAATAAATTCATAATCAAAAGAAGCATACCCTTTTGTGTTAGATTTAAGTTGATCAAAGAAATCGAAAACTACTTCTGATAATGGAATTTCATAAACAATATTAACTCTTATATCATCAAGATAATCCATGTTTATAAATTGACCTCTTTTACGTTGACATAATTCCATCACTGCACCTACATAATCATTCGGCACCATCATCGTAGCTTTGACAAATGGTTCATAAATATGTTCTATTTTATCTCTTTCGGGCATTTGTGCTGGATTATCAACTGAAACTTCAGAACCATCTTTTAAGATACATTGATAAATAACAGAAGGCGCTGTTGCAATGAGTTCAATACCAAATTCTCTTTCAATTCTTTCTTGAATAATCTCCATATGTAACATTCCTAAAAATCCAGTTCTGTATCCAAAACCAAGTGCTTGTGAAGACTCTGGTTCAAACTCTAAGGATGCGTCATTAAGTTGTAATTTTTCTAAAGCTTCTCTTAGGTCATTATAGTCTTTATTGTCAATAGGGAATAGACCACAAAATACCATTGGATTCATCTTTTTATATCCTTGTAACGGTTTGTCAGCAGGTCTTTCAGCTAAAGTAATTGTGTCACCTACTCTAGAATCATCAACATTTTTGATACTTGCGATAATATAACCCACATCACCAACTGTTAATTCTTCTACCGGTAGTTGCTTAGGTGTATTGATTCCGACTTCTGTAACTTCAAATTCTTTACCGGTAGCCATCATTTTAATCCTATCTCCAGCTTTAACAACACCATCAATAATTCGAATTGAAGATATTACTCCTCTGTATGGATCATATTCTGAATCAAAGATAAGTGCTTTAAGTGGGGCTTCTGGATCACCGTCCGGTGCTGGTACAACATCAACTATTTTCTCTAAAATTTCTTCAATACCTATATTTGACTTAGCACTTGCAAGTACTACATCTTCTTGATCTATACCTATAACATCTTCTAATTCTTGCTTAACTCTATCAGGCTCAGCTGCAGGCAAGTCTATTTTATTAACAACTGGCAAAAGTTCCAAATCGTTATCTAATGCTAAATAAACGTTTGCTAAGGTTTGTGCTTCTATACCTTGGGCAGCATCAACTACAAGAATTGCACCTTCACATGCAGCTAATGAGCGAGAAACCTCATATGTAAAGTCGACATGTCCTGGTGTATCTATCAAATGAAATGTGTAAGTTTCTCCATCTTTAGCTTCGTATTTTAATCGAACAGCATTTAGTTTAATAGTGATGCCTCGTTCTCTTTCCAAATCCATAGAGTCAAGTAATTGATCTTGCATTTCTCGAGTTTCAACTGATTTTGTATTCTCTAAAATTCGATCAGCTAATGTCGATTTACCATGGTCTATATGAGCAATAATGGAGAAATTTCTAATATTTTCTCTTCTATTGTATCGTTCTTGCTTATCCATTTTATCCTTCTCGCTTTCATCTTTATAACCTGTCACTTCTATGTATCTTTGATATAGTAACGTTTTTATTACTTTAATGCAATATATCTTTGACATAATTAATTAAATGTAAATTCTAACATAACTATTATATCTAGTTCAGTAGTTCATTCCAACAATTAAAAAGTAATAAATTCAAATGAAGTTACTTTTAAATAAATGATTGCACAAATATAAGACATTTGATAAAATATTTCTTGTTGTAATCAAATAAATTTTGATAAGTTATGATCACTTTTAGGAGGTGACAGTAATGCCAAATATTAAATCTGCAATCAAACGTGTAAGAACAACTGAAACAGCTGAAGAAAGAAATATTTCTAAGAAAAACGCTATGCGTACAGCTGTGAAACGAGCTAAAACAGCTATCTCTACTGATGCTGAAAACAAAGATGAATTATTAAGATTTGCTATCAAACAAGTTGACAAAGCATCTCAAAGTAATTTAATCCATTCTAATAAAGCTGACCGTATTAAATCTAAACTTATGTCAGCTAATAAATAATGATTATTAAAACAGAGCTTAGGACAAAACGAATTGTCCTAGGCTCTTTTTTATTACTTTACAACCAATATTTCTATTGTCGATAGGATTTATTTTATATCTCCTACCTCAAATTTTTTATAGAGATAGTATGAATAATTCTAAAATGAGTTGTTTATCCATATAAGATGATTTTAGTTTGTAGTCAGTCTCTGCACAAGCGTTTATAATGTTAAATAAACTTTCTAGTTTATAATGTCGGGATTGATTGAGTGCTAGTTTTACTCTATAAGGGTGTGCATTTACAGTCTTTGCAATTTGTTGCCCACTATAGCCTTTTTGACTAAGAATTTTACATTGATAATATAATCTATAATTACTAGTAATTAATGCCAGTAATTTTATAGGTTCCTCTTTCATAATAATTAAATCATTGACTAATTGTATAGCTTTATTCTTATTACCTTTTTGAATGTATTCAGTTAGTAGAAATACATTTTGTTCTAAACTTCTATTAATAATTAAATCGATATCATCTTTATTAATTATAGGTCTTTCACCTATGAATAAAATTAATTTTTCTAATTCTTGAGAAACAATATTATAGTTAACACCAGTTAATTCAATAAATAATTCAAGAGCATCTTGCTTAATATCTTTATAATTATTGTTTAGTGTATTTTTAATCCAATGCTTTAATTCCTTTTCAGACATTTGTTCAATTTTCTTAAGTTGTGCATTTTTCTTCAACGTTTTCGTGAGTTTTTTGCGCTCATCTAGTTTAGGCTGATACACTTCAAAGATAATGAGATTTTCACCATCATATTTTTCTAAAAATTTTATAAGCTCGTCAGAATTGTGATTTAAATCTTTAGAAAATTTTTCTCCTGTAAAAACATACGAGTTCTTTACAACAATTGCTTTTTTATTTGAGAAAAAAGGCATAGTAAGTGTCTCTTCAATAATCGGAGTTAGGTCACTCTCATACAAGTTGTATTTTACATAATTAAAGTCATCTATCTTTTGTCCTAGATAATCATTTACAATTTCTTTTGTTTTCTTTTCGACTAATTCTGGTACTTCACCGTAGACAGTGAAGATATTGTTGCTCATACGTACACCTTCCTCTATATATCATACTCATGAATTATATCACTTTACGATACACTTTCTCTAGCTAAACTCTTTTGATTTAAATTATCACGGTAGACTATGTAAACTTCTTCATCTAAATTTATAGTTAATTCCCCGTTGTCTTGAGTATCAAAAACTTTACTACCATAATATTTTAATCTTTGAATAACATCCAAATTAGGTAAATGATACTTATTATTTTTACCACTAGATATAAGACTGATTTTAGGTTCTATATCTTTAATAAATAATTCCGAACTACTTGTCCTACTTCCATGATGACCAACTTTTAAAATATCTATTTTTGGTAAATTATATCTCTTCATTAGAATGTCTTCATTATTAACAGTTGCATCTCCCATCAGTAGAATATTAATGCCGTTATATTCAATTAATGTAACAATGGAATGTTCATTTTTATCATCACTTAATGGTATAAAACTATTTAAAAAGCTTATCTTACTATTATCAATATCTATTTTTTTAACTTGATTTACATCCAAGATATTTATCTTTTTTTCCTTGCATTTTGTCGTAACCTCTTTAAGTAATTCTAATGGGAAACTTTCAATATTTAAAACGAGATTATTCACATTAATATTATTTAAAAAATATATTAATTCACCCATATGATCGGCATGAGGATGTGTAATTACTAAATAATTTATAGTGGTGATACCCTTTTTCTTAATACTTGGTAAAATTTTATATTTGGCAATATTATTATGTTTAAAACTTACATTTTCATTTCTTTTACCACCTGTATCAATCAAAACACTTTTATTTGACTTTGTTTTGAATAAAATGCTATCTCCTTGACCCACATCAAAAAGTGTTAACTCGGCATAATGTGGTCTAATTAAATGTGTAAAAATGATTAAAACAATTAAAAAACTTAGTACGGATGTAACAAACCCTCTATAGACAAGTATGTAAAGAAAAATTAACGTTAGTATAATCAAAATAAGTAAACTATATTGGTTTAATTTAGGAATGTACCACTTAAAATGATTTAAATTTAAAAATAATTGAACTAGCCAGTCATGAATTTTAAAAAGCATATTTATATAAGTATTTAATAGGAAGCTATGTTGAAAAAAGTGAATTAAAATAAAGTAGATAATGACCGAAGGAAATAATATAAAAGAATAGAATGGAACAAATATAAAATTAGATAGCAAACCTATCCATTGAAATTGATTAAAATGATAGGTATTAATTACAATTGAACCTAATTGAGCCAAAAAACTAATAATAAACAAACATTTAAGTGGTTTTAAAGCACTTATATATGGTTTTGCCAATATAATAAATAAACTTATCAAAAAAGAGAACTGAAAACCAATGTGATTTATAAATTGAGGATTTAAGAGAATCATTAACACAAATATAAATGAAAGCACATGTATAGAACTTTTCCTAAAATGGATTGGCAACATAAGTATAATGATTGCAATTGAAATGGCACGCATGGCACTAGGTACAAATCCAGTATAAACAGCGTAGATTAATAATAGTAAAATAGTTACACCTTTAATGAGAACTAGAGGTATATTTAAGCGTACTAACAGTTGATAAACGAGGACAATAATTGTACCAACATGTGTACCACTTATAGCTAGTAAATGGTAAATACCTATATCTTTGATGTTAGATTTGTAATATTCATCAATTAGAGAGGTATCACCTGTTATCAACGCTAATATTCTTTCAGGATGCGTGACGCCAGATTTATGAATTATTTTGGTGATATAATTTTGATGATGATATATAGGAGTGAAAATATTGTTTTCTTGGCAAGACTTAAATTGAACTGTTGAAATATCCAACAAGGGCAACTCTTTTTCGAATTTAAATTCTCCTTTAACTCGACAACTTTTATGAGTTAAATCTTGCTTGAAATTTGACTTTAATATTTTGTAAAAGTATCTATAGTCTTTATTTTTATAATTTAATATGCCAGTATAGTATGTTGATTTAAGCGTAAAAGATTTGAAACGAACAAAATCATCAATAAACGGTTCACTATATAAACTATTTAAGTTTTTAATATCAGTTTGGTTATAGGAACTTATTAAAAAAAATGAACTTATAGCTGAAATAAACATTAATAATAGTATTATAATATTAAGCCTTTTTATCATAATTAGTAACAAAAGAGTTAATATTAAGGAGATAGAGATTACTTTGAATTTTATCCAAAGTACCCCTACCAAAAAAGCAAGAGCAATGTAAAACATTGGTTATTCTTGAGTCAGATATTGAGCAACATATTCAGGTGAAAACGGAATTTTTTTATATTCAATTCCTGATTGCTTCAATAATTTAATGGCATAGTCATGATTATGATAATCTTGTGCATAGTAAATCGTTTTGATACCTGCTTGTATTATTGATTTCGTACAGTTTAAACAAGGGAAATGAGTAACGTAAATCGTTGCTCCTTCTGTTGATACACCCTGTTTTGCACATTGTAGTAGTGCGTTCATTTCTGCATGTATAGTACGTATACAATGTCCATCTTCAATTAAGCACCCCTCATCAATACAGTGCACTTCTCCAGCTACTGAGCCGTTATATCCACCCGCTATTATTCTATTATCCTTTACGATTGTAGCACCAACTGATAATCTTTTACACGTTGATCTTAATGCCAGTAAATGACTCTGAGCCATGAAGTATTCTTCCCATTTAATTCGTTCCATTAACTATGCCTCCTTAAATTAAGTAGTTGTAATATTTATAGCTTAATCATTTAGACTTAATATTGCAATGAATGATAATTTAAATAGTAAAATGTTCTTTCAGTTTTTCAAATGTTTTCTTTCCGAATCCTTTTATTTTCATTAAGTCATCGATACTATTAAATCCATGATTTTGTTCTCTGTAATTTAAAATTTCTTTAGCTTTACTTGGACCTATTCCTGGTATGTTTTTCAATTGTTCTTCAGTAGCAGAGTTTAAATTTAAAGGTTGATTCGTGTTGATTTTTACGTCACTCGAATTCAATGTTGATTGCTGTGAGTTGATTTTCATACTATTCTCACCCTTTTTAGGAACATAGATAAGTTTTTGATCAACTAATTTTTCAGAAAGATTTAATTGTGATAAGTCTGCATCCTTTAATACCTCTGCTTTATTTAAAGCATCAATGACTCTATTCGAAGAAGCCATTTCATATACATTCGGATGTTTAACAGCACCTTTAATATCGATAAATATTTTAGTTTCTTTTGTATTATCTTTTTGAATAGACACTTCTTTTTTATTTAACTTTTTGCTATTTTTTATTTGCTGGTCAGATATTTTAGATTGTCTTTCCTGACTATTCTGTATCAAATCATTATTGTTATCATTGAGTAAGTAAAAAAAGAATGTTGTTAACATTATTAATATAATTAAGATGTACAACTTCCATTTCATAAAAAAATCGATATATCGTCTGTTAATATTAAACACAAAAAATCACTCCTTCAGTATTATTAACGTACTGAGAAGTGATTTTACTTTTAAAAATTTATTTTTTAGCAACAAAAAACAAGCGATGGGCATCTTCTTCATGACTGTGAATGTTAAAGTCTGTAAAAGTCTTAACACTATGATACCCAACATCTTTTAGTAAATTTCGATAAATTTGTTCCTCATATGTTCTTTGATAATGTGATTCGTCAAAGCGTTGATACAATCCATTTTGCTGTGATACAAAGAAAGTCATTTCATGATAAACACTTAATGGTTCATCCCCACATATTGCATCCCAACCTACAAAAACATTATCAGATTCATCAATATAACTTTTATTATTAAATAATGTTTTCATTTTATGAACAGTATGTACATCAAAAATAAAAACACCATTTTTATTTAAATGTTGATACACTCTTTCGAATGTCATTTTTACGTCATTTAATGTTTCTAAATAATTCAGTGAATCACAAAATATTGTAATCATATTAAATTTTTTGTTCAAATTAAAGTGAGTCATATTACCTTCGATCCACTTCACTTGATTTGTTTTTTGTCTAGCTATTGATAACATATCTACACTAATATCCATACCAGTGACTTCACCTAGTGACGTTAGTAATTGTGTTAAGTTGCCAGTACCGCAACCAATATCTAACAAATCTTGACTATCAGAAGGTAAGAAATGCTCAACAATATTAAACCACGAATGATACGGTTGATCTTGAGTAAGTTGGTCATATACTAAACTCATATCTTCATATTGATTCATGACTAAAATACTGCCTGACCGTATTCTTTAATAGGTGCATCTTGATATAATTTCTCTAAATTGTAATAGCTTCTTTCATCCTTATGAAAAACATGAACAACTACATTTGCTAAATCAATAAGTATCCATCGAGCTTCTTGATAGCCTTCCATACGTTTAACGTCAATATCATGTTTATGTGCCACTTCTTTAACAGATCTAGCAATGGATTGAACTTGACGTTCATTGTTCCCGTGACAGACTACAAAATAATCTGTCATATCACTAATTTCATTCATATTGAGAGAAATAATATCTTCTGCTTTCTTATTCTCTGCCGCTTCGACAGCAATATTTAATAATTCTTCTGAATTCATTTAATCATCCTTTATTCTTTCATCGCTATAATTATAATAATTTAAACACGCAATTGTGGCGCCATATACAGTAATATCCTTTTCTATTAAAAATAATACAGTACGCTTAGAAATCTCATAAATTGTCTTATCTAAGCTACCTTGATTGTATGCCATATCTCTAATTTCTTCAACTCCAGGCGTTTTTCTACCAGGCTCTATATAGTCTGCAATAAAAACAAGTTTCTCTGTTTTAGTCATTTGTTGACGCCCAGTCGTATGATATTTTATAGCAAGTAAAACTTCTTCATCATTTACATCAAATTCATGCTTCATAAGTGCCGCACATACTGGTCCATGAAGAATCTCTCCACCATAGCTAAGCAAATCACTTTCAAGTTCGTATTGTCTAACAATTTGATACATTGTACTTAAGTCTTCGTATTTACAGTAATCATGTAATATACCTGCCAACTCAGCTTTTTTGATATCACCATCGTATATTTCTGCTAACTTAACTGCTGTATCCGCCACTCGTAATGAATGTTGATAACGTTTATCAGGCAGTTTTTCTTTTACCAGTTCTTTAGCTCTACTTATCTCCATAAAACCCCTCCTCTTTAATATAATTCTCTACCCTTTTAGGTACTAAAACTTTTATAGATTGGTTCCTTCTCACTCTATTTCTAATCATTGTTGAGCTTATATCTATTCGAGGTATCTTTATAGAAATCATCTCTTTACTTACATTTTGGTTATCAGTTTCTCTATTCACTACAATAAAGGTTACAAGTTTTTTTAATTCATTAATTTTATACCACTTATCCAATTGATTATACTGATCTGTTCCAATAATAAAGTATAACTGTGCATTATGATATATTTCTTTGAGATGCAAAATGGTTTCATACGTATAGCTTGGACCTTTTCTATCTAAATCAGTAGTGCAAATTTCACCAAATCCAATCTCCTTAATAGCGAGCTGTATCATTTTCACTCGATGTTCAGAATATAATTGTGTATTATGATGCTTTAAAGGAGCCATATAACTAGGCAAAAAGAAAAATATATCTGGTTTAATAGCATGATAAACCTCACTTGCTACTGCTAAGTGAGCAGTGTGAATCGGGTTAAATTGACCGCCAAAGAGAACGATTTTTTTATTCATTGTGGCAATTTGATTTCTTTATTTTCTTCAGACTCTTTATATAACACAATCATTGACCCGATTATTTGTACCAATTCACTTTGCGTTTGTTGAGATACTATTGCTGCTAAATCTTTTTTATCATCAAAATTATTTTGTAATATATGAATCTTAATTAATTCTCTCTTTTCTAATGTTTCAGAAATTTGTTGAATCATATTTTCATTAATACCACCTTTACCTATTTGGAAAGTTGGATCAATGTTATGAGCTAAACTACGTAAATATCTTTTTTGCTTACCAGTTAACATCATAATTCTCCTTTCAATTTATGAATTACTATGTTTTTCATTGCTTTTATATCTGGTTCTAGATTAGTCCAAATTTTAAAACTTTCAGCACCTTGATGAACGAACATATCAAGACCATTATAGATTGGATTACCTCTTTGTTCAGCTTCTTTTAGTATTGGTGTTTTATATGGATTATAAACAATATCACTTACTAAAGTATGTGAAGCTAAACGATTTAAAGAAATTACAGAATCTGTATTGCCGTTCATACCAGCAGGTGTAGTGTTTATTATAATATCAAATTCATCTAAATGGCTTTCTGCATGGCTTAAATTTATTTTGTTAATATTTAACGACCAATTATTAAAACGAGACATCGTTCTATTTGCAACTGTTAAAGTCGGACGAACGATTTTATATAATTCATTTGCTATACCTTTACTTGCTCCACCTGCACCTAAAATTAATATATAAGCGTCTTCTATACCTTCATATATTTGTTTTAAACCATTAACATAACCAATTCCATCAGTATTATAACCAATCCACTTACCATCTTTAACTAAAACTGTATTTACCGCCCCAACAGATTTCGCTTGTTCATTAATATCATCTAGGTACGGAATAATACGTTCTTTATGTGGAATAGTAACATTGAATCCATCAATGCTCTTTTCTGAAATTATTTTTTTAATGTCTTGAAATTGATTAACTGGTACATTTATCGCTTCATACGTGTTTTCCAAATTTAAAGATTGAAAATTAGCATGATGCATCAATGGCGATAATGAATGAGAAATGGGGTTTCCAATTACTGCAAATTTCACTTTTATCACCTCTTTTTAAAGAATTGAATTTCTTAAAATAACATCTACATGTTTTGGAACACGAACTATCACTTTTGCACCAGCATCAATAGTTATGAATCCTAAACCAGATATCATGATGTCACGTTTAGTTTTACCAGTTTCCAGTCTTACTGCTTTTACATCATTAAGATTAAATTGTTGTGCATCTTGAGGCGGTGAAAGCAATGCGCCTAATTGGGATTTCCATAAATCATTAGCTTTCTCGGTTTTAGTTCTATGAATATTTAAATCATTTGAAAAGAAACAAACAAGTGGTCTTTTACCACCAGATACATAATCAATGCGTGCCAATCCTCCGAAAAATAATGTCTGTTTTTCATTAAGTTGATACACACGTTGCTTTATTTCATTTTTAGGTATAATGATTTTCAACTCATTTTCAGATACATAATTTGTCATTTGATGTGATTGAATGATACCTGGTGTATCAAACATAAATGATTTTTCGTCTAATGGAATATCTATCATATCTAAAGTTGTTCCTGGAAAGCGTGATGTAGTTACTACATCTTTTTCTCCCACACTCTGTTCAATTAATTTATTAATTAATGTAGATTTTCCAACATTCGTTGTACCTACAATGTATACGTCATCTTTATTTCTTACATGGTTTATAGATTGCAATAATTCATCAATCCCCCAACCTTTATTTGCAGAAATAAGAACGACATCTTCTGCTTCTAATCCATATTTACGAGCAGATTTTCTCAACCATTCTTTTACACGTCGATGATTAATTTGTTTAGGTAATAAATCTATTTTATTTGCCACTAATATAATTTTTTTATTACCAACAATCCGTTGTATTGCATTGATGAATGACCCTTCAAAATCAAACACATCTACTACATTGACAATAATTCCTTTTTTTTCAGATAGTCCAGTAAGTAGATTTAAAAAATCTTCACTTTCCATACCCACATCTTGAACTTCATTATAATTTTTCAATCTAAAACATCTTCTACAGATGACATCTTCTCGAAACATATTATGTTCTGGAACATAGCCGGGTGCGTCTTTATTTTCTGACTGTAGGGGTGCACCACATCCAATACATTTTAGTATTTCATTCAATCAATTTTCCTCCCATTTAATATAACCTTTTTTTCTAAAATGATTTAATAATCGTCTTTCAATTAATCGATTAAACTTTGTAATTAATCCATCAGTCCGTTTAACAGGTACTACCATAATTGTATATAAACCATTACAATTGCCACCAAACACATCAGTAAGCATTTGATCTCCTACAACAACGGTTTCTCTCGGTTGAATTTTCATTTTTTTAATAGCCATCTTAAAGGCTTTCCCCATCGGTTTACGTGCTTTGAATATATAATCTACACCTAAATTACTTGAGAAACTTGATACTCGACTTTTATTATTATTTGACACAATTGTGACAGTTATTCCTAAATCTTTAGCCTTAGCAAACCATGATTTAACACCCTTAGTAGGTTCTTTAACATCCCAACCAACAAGTGTATTATCTAAATCAGTTATGATACCTTTAACACCACTATCGGCAAGTTTTTCTATATCAATTTCAAATATTGATTTCACATATGCATTTGGCATAAATAATTTTTTTATGATTCCCACTATCTTTTCACCTTTACCTTTATAATGATTCTACTAATAATGAAACTGTCTCACTAGATGATAAAGCTGCTTTATCTAAAAATTCTTCAAAAGAAATATCGGCTTTACCGTTTGCTAAATCAGAAACAGCTCTAGTTACGATAAATGGTACTTTAAATTGATAACATGTTTGCGCAATTGCAGTTGCCTCCATTTCGACAGCCATAGCTTCTGGAAATTGTTGCTTAATTTTTTGTCGCTGTTCTGAGCTACCTATAAAACTATCACCACTAACAATCATACCTACTTTACCATTCAGTTGTTGTTGTTCTAATACATGCATTGTTTTTTTCAACAAAGTAGGATCAGTAGTATAAGTTTTAGGCATTTGAGGTATTTGTCCATATTCATAACCAAACGCTGTAGCATTAGCATCATGATATAATACATGATTACTCACTAATATATCTCCAATAGATAGTGTTTGATCTAGTGCACCTGCTGATCCAGTATTAATGACGACTTCTGGATTAAATTTTTCTATTAACAAAGTCGTTGAGATAGAAGCATTAACTTTACCTATACCACTTTGTGTTAAAACCACCTCTTTGTGGTTTAGCTTGCCAACATAAAATTTAACATGCGCAATATTTATTTCATTCATATCATTCAATTTACGCTTTAAAATCGTCACTTCTTCTTCCATTGCTCCAATAATTCCTATCATATATCTTTTTACACCTCATTTATAAAGCATTAGCATAAGTATTTTATCACATTTTAAATATCTCCACGATAGCTAGTTTTAAAGTATCAATGCTTAAATCACTATGATTAAATAATATCTCTTCTTATTTATAATTAAAAACTACCCTGCAATTGATTTAAAAACAGTTGCGGGTAGTCATAGAACTTTATTATACAATTAACCTTTCCAAAGACTTGCTAAATCTTGTAATGAAAAGATACCAGTCATTATTGTGACAATTACGGCTATAATACCAAAAACAAGCATCCATGTTGGGTGTTGGTAATTACCAACGATAGATTTTTTCCTACTTGCAATGAGAATTGCACCTAATGTGATTGGTAGAATCCAACCATTAATCGCACCAGCTATTATAAGTAAACTCACCGGTTTACCAATAAATAAGAAAACAAAAGTTGAAATTACAATAAATGTAATAACGATAAGATTATTTTTATTGAGTAACGATTTGTGTAGTGTTTTTAAAAATGTTGCGCTTGTATATGCAGAACCAATTACTGAGGACATTGCTGCTGCAAATATTACTACGCCAAAAATATTTTTACCTATAGGACCTAATGCATGTTGGAAAACTGATGCTGGTGGGTTTTCTGAACTAAGCGTAACGCCAGTTACAACAACACCTAGTACAGCTAAAAACAATAAGGTGCGCATGACACCAGTTGTTAAAATACCTGCTACAGCAGATCGATTTACGAAAGGAAGGTATGACTTACCTTTTATACCAGAATCTAGAATTCTATGTGCACCTGCAAAAGTAATATAACCCCCTACTGTACCACCAACTAATGTAATTATAGGTAATATAAGTTTGAAAGGATGTTCAGGTGCAAATGTATGTACTAATGCATCTCCATAAGGGGGATTTGAAACAACCATGACATAAGCGACTACTAAAATCATTACGATACCTAGAATCATACTAATAACATCCATTATTTTCTGACCACTTCTACTAACAAAGATAAGTATCGCAAAAATAGCTGTTATTGCAGCACCCCATTTTACATCAAAACCAAACATTGCATTTAAACCTAAACCTGCACCAGCAATATTACCTATGTTAAATGCGAGACCACCAAATGCAATTAGTATGGAGATAATAGTACCAAGTCCAGGTAATACTTTATTAGATATTTCTTGTCCACGTAATCCAGTTACCACTAATATTCTCCAAATATTTATTTGAGCGCCTATATCTATAATAATAGAAATTAATATTGCAAATGCAAAACTAGCATAAAATTGTGCAGTAAACACTGCAGTTTGAGTCAGGAATGCTGGACCAATAGCTGATGTAGCCATTAAAAAAACTGAACCATATAATAATCGTCTATGTTTTTTTGTGAATTTAAAATTTTGTCCTTTTTGATTGAAATCTTGTTTTGTATTTTCCCCCATCTTTTGACCCCCTATAAGGATTGAATATCAATGCCTTCTTTCATTAATTCATTTCTAATTTGCGTAACAAATTCTAATGCGTGTTTTCCATCTCCGTGAACACAAATTGTATCAGCTTTCAAATCGATGATTTTTCCATTTTTACTTACAACTTTATTTTCCAAAACCATTTTTAATGCTTGTTGGATTGCTTCGTCAGTATTAGTGATAGTGGCATCGGTTTTTTTTCTACTTACCAATTGTCCGTCATCTTCATAACGACGGTCAGCAAATACTTCCGAAGCTACCTTAAGCCCCACTAATTCAGCTTCCGAAATAAGTAATGTATTCGCTAAGCCGACGAAAATTAGATTTGAGTCGAAATCAAAAACTGCTTGAGCAATTGCATGTGCAATTTCTTTATTTCTAGCCCCCATTTGATAAAGGGCACCATGAGGTTTAACATGCATCATTTTTACATGATTGATTTTACAAAAGCCACTTAACGCACCTAATTGATATATAACTAAGTTATAAATTTCATTTGGAGTAAGATCCATTTTACGACGACCAAAGCCTTTCAAATCAGGAAGACCCGGATGTGCTCCAATACTTATATTATTTTTTTTCGCTAATTGAACAGTTTCATTCATAACATCTTCATCACCTGCATGATAACCACAAGCAATATTAGCAGAAGTTATTAATGGTAAAATGTGCTGATCTCCACCGAATGTATAGTTACCAAAAGCTTCTCCTAAATCACAATTTAAATCAATTTTCAACTTCATTTCACCTCTTTAATGATTTGATGTTTTTCAAGAAATTTTATATCTACTTTACTGGCATCGCCTTTTGCATATATTGGATAATTTAAAACCGCATATAAAAAGTCAGCTGTAGTAGTAAAACCTTCGATGACCATTTCATCTAACGCAACTTTTAATTTATTAATAGCAGTTTGTCTATTAGAATCCTTTACAATCACTTTAGCTACAAGTGAATCATAATAAGGAGAAACCTGATAACCTGTGTAAAGTAAAGAATCTACACGTATATTAAATCCTTGTGGTAAGTGTAATTTATTAACTTTTCCTGGAGTGGGTAAAAAGTTTTTTTCAGGATTTTCAGCATTTATACGCGCCTCAATTACATGACCATTAAATAAAATATCTTTCTGAGTGAATGGTAATTCACCGTGTGTTAATAAATATAACTGAGCTTGTAATAGGTCTCTATCAGCACGCATTTCTGTAACTGTATGTTCAACTTGAATACGAGCATTCATTTCAATAAAATAATGTGCATCTTCTGTAACTAAAAATTCTATTGTTCCAGCACTACGATATCTTGAAGCTTGAGCTACTTTAACTGCGTCGCCACATATTCTTGTTCTTCTTTCTTCAGTTAATGCAGCACAAGGCGCTTCTTCTATTAATTTTTGATTCTTTCGTTGAACAGAACAATCGCGTTCACCTAAGTGAACATAGTTATTTTTACCGTCTCCGATAATCTGCACTTCTACATGTTTTGCTACTGGTATGAACGCCTCTACATACACTCGATCATCATTAAAATATTTTTGTCCTTCACTTTTAGCTTCTTTCAAAGCCTGATCCAAATGAGATGCTTCTTTAACAATTCTGATGCCTTTCCCACCACCACCACTAGCTGCTTTTAGTACAACTGGAAATCCTATTTCTTTGGATAATAATTTAATTTCATCTACACTTTGAACAGCATCATTAGAACCTGGTATAACAGGTACTCCTGCTTGTTTAACAGTTTGTCTGGCAGTAATTTTATCCCCCATCATTTCCATAGTTGTCTTACTAGGTCCAATAAAATGTATATGATTGTCTTCAACGGCTTTCGCAAAATTCGTAGATTCCGATAAGAAACCATAGCCAGGGTGAATTACGTTTGATTCTGTAACTTTTGCAGCAGATATAATACGATCAATATTTAAATAACTGTCTAATGGATTTGCTTCACCTATGCATATTGCTTGATCGGCTAAACTTACATGTAAGCTATTTTCATCACCTTTTGCATAAATGGCAACTGTCTCTATGTTAAGCTCTCTACAAGCTCTTATAATTCTTACTGCTATTTCGCCTCTATTTGCAATCAAACATCGATACATCATTGAATTCCTCCTATTTAACTCTGACTAGTAGCTGATCATATTCAACATTGTCTCCATGTTCTACTAATATTTCAGTGACCTCACCAGTAACATCCGTAGTTACTTCATTCATAACTTTCATAGCTTCAATGTAACCGATAATATCTCCTTCAGTTACAGTATCGCCAACTTTAATCTTAGGTTCTGTTAGTTCTTTACTATCTTGTAAGAAAAATGTTCCAACCATAGGAGATTTAATCTCTTGCTGGTCATTTGATATGGACTCTTGCTTTTCATCTAAGGATTTAATATTCTCTTGTTGAATATCTTGAGATGATTGTTGCGAATGTTGTTGAGATGCTCCATTAGTAAAATCAAGTTCTATTTCATTATGAGAGTCCTTATACTTAAATTTTTTTACATCATTAGCTTTTACCAATTTAATGACTTCCTCAATTTTTTTAATATCCATTTATCTATCCTCCTTAATTATTTCTGCGATTTTATTAGAAGTATGTCTAAGTTGATTTAGGTTAAACAATGGTTGCTCATCAAAACGCTTTAATAATTGTTCAAATTTAGTATTAAATTCTTTAAGCTTTTTTGAAGCTTCTTCAACAGTTATCCATTTAAACTGTATAATGTCTCCAGGCTTCATCTGTGCTAATTTTCTTAAATCTAATTGTGTTACCGTTGCAATTTTTGTATAACCACCAATTGTTTGTTTATCATTTAAAAGAATAATGGGATTACCATCGTTAGGTACTTGAATACTTCCCAAAGCGACAGGTTCAGAAATGATATCAGCACTATTTTTAGGTGCTACTGTATTACCTTTTAATCTGTATCCCATTCGATCTGATTGATCAGAAATTTTGAAATCGCTATTTACGAATTTAGCTATCGTTTCTTCATCAAATTCATTGATCTGAGGTCCTTCAATGACGTGTATGTAATTATTATCAGGTATAGATGAGAAATCAATTGTTTTTCCTAAATTAGTTTTATAGTTATGATTTACTTGAGTTGCAATAACATCGTATTTCTTTAATGCACGACCTTTAAATCCGCCCATTCCACTTCTAACATGTGTAGAATAGCTTTGAGCCACTTTATTAATTTTAAGTGGGTGTCCAAAAACAATATATCCTCTTGCTCCTTCAGTGATTTGACCAATGTCTAATTGGTCTCCATTTCTTACATGATAAACAGTTAATAAGTCAATTTTGTTACCATTAAGTTTCGGTTCTGAATCACCACCGACAATGGCAAAAGTATTGTCTGTTAAAAATTCTATATTAGGACCTACTAAAGTATATTCAATTGCTGGTCCATGATTTCCGATAAGTTTTTGGGCAATAGATAAACTATAGTAATCTAATGCACCTGCTTCAGAAAATCCTAAATCCTGATACCCTAATCTACCTATATCTTGAATTGTTGAAAACAGGCCAGGCTTTAAAATTTTAATACTCATCTTGATATGTCACCCACTTATCTATATCAAATTTTCCTTTATTAATATCGTTTGATATTTTTTCAAACTCTTGATAATTTATACTATAAAATTGTATGTAATCACCAGCTTCATATAACGTCATTGGTGTCCTATTTAAATCAAAGACTTTTATTGGTGTGCGACCAATTATCTGCCAACCACCAGGTGAGTCCATAGGATATAAACCTGTTTGATTATTTGCTATTCCAACAGAACCAGCGTTAATTTTGATTCTAGGTTCAGACCGTCTAGGTGTGTGCAACTTAGCATCCAATCCACCTAAGTATGGGAAACCCGGCATAAACCCAAGCATATAGATTAGATAAGGTTGTTGTGTATGTATTTGAATAACTTCTTCCTGACTTAATTTATTAACGTTAGCTACTTCTGATAAATCTGGACCAAAATCTCCACCATATAATACAGGTATATGAATGATACGCTGTTTAAAATGTGATTGTTTTCTACTGTTCGAATTTTCATCGAGTTCTAAATTTTCTAATAATTCAGTTCCGTTTATCCCCGAATTATCAAAGTAAATTAGAATAGCACGATATGAAGGTATCATGTTTGTTATTTCAGATAAATTTTTCGATTTTATATATTGAATTGTTTGTTGTACCTTTTTGAAAGTTGATTCACTAATTTCATTTTCAAAGTAAATCATCATTGTTTGTTCATTAATAAATTGTGTCCTCAAAACAAAATCCCTCCTTTTAAAAATACTAAGGAATTATTTGTTACAACAATTTTATTGTACCATTGCAATAAAGATGTTGTTTAATAATTAATTCAAATAGCTAATAATAACAAATAATAAATTGAATTAAAGTTATTGGGTTATCTTAATTATTGCAAACTTCCAAACATTAAATTTCTATTATCATTTAATCATATTGATAACAGTTTGTCATATTTTGGTGGATAAAACCTCATCAAACATTTATTTAAACCATTCTCAAATTACACAAAATACCTGAGACATCGAAAATAGTCTCAACTTTTAAAGTGCATTGAAGTGTAATCATAACTATCAAACTACAAGTATAATGCACTTTTTATGAGTCAGGGACATAAAGTTCCAGGATAAGTAAATCAAAACCACCCGTATGAACGGGTGGTTTGTT